>QEUY01000111.1 GCA_003577365.1 Chloroflexota bacterium
GCTGCTGGAAGGACGAGGAGCGAAGAGAGAGGAGCGAAGAGAGAGGAGCGAAGAGAGAGGAGCGAACAGATCATCCTTCACTCTTTACGTTTCACGTTTCACGCTTCACGTTTCACGTCTCCTTCGCACCCCTTCTTTGTTATTTACCTTTTTGTTTCTTTTCGCTGGTTGTGCTGCCTACCTCTACATCCAATTCACCCGCCCCAACCTGACCATCGAGTTGGGCAGCACCCCCTCCAGTCATTGGGCAGAATATCTATCCCCGTTGCCCATCAGTCAATTTGTAGTAGATGCCTTCACTCGTTTCACCATGCTCACCCAATGGCGGGAGCAAATAACGGCCTGGTCATACCTGGCAACCTATGCCTTGTTGATTTTGGTAGCGGTGTGGGCCTGGAAAGGTGGCCAACTCTCGCGCCTGGGCTGGCTATGGCTGATCATCCACCTGGCCTTCATTTACATGGCACTTTGGTCACAGAAACCCCACCTGTTTTCTGGCAGGCACATCTACAACGCGGGCATTGGTCTGGCATTGGCAATTGGAGAGGTGATTGGGAAATTGGAGGAGCGAGAGGCGAGGGGCGGGGAGCGCAAAGATCGCTCTTCACTCTTCGCTCTTCGCTCTTCAATGATTGCAGGTTTGGTTATCGTCGTATTGTTGGTCGCACACACCCTTATCACCCGCCAGGCGCAGGCTGATTGGGTAGTGATGGCAGAGGAAGACCGGGATGCAGCACAAAAGATGAAGACGATAATGCCCAATGTGACAGATGATACGCATGTGTTTGCTAACCGCTTCCCCATCACCCCAAACTTTATGCGCTCCTTCACGCAGGTATGGTACAACCATTTTCTCTCGCCGCCTTCTGGTGGATTAGAAGCCCTAAAACTACATGGGGAGGCCACACCTGATTTTTATGTGTTCGATTATGATCCTGGCAGCCGATTGTTGACTAATCTGATGCCCGAATTGCAAGACCATGCCAAAACGGTGTTTATTTGGAGCCAGCCGCTTGTGGCCCGTGTGTTGTTGCCAGATGGCACAGATGAGCCAACTACTGAGGAGCAATTTACGGATGGGGTGGTAACTGGCCCGGCCGATGCCTTGCGCTATACGTTGCTGCATACCTGCTTACGCTTACCCCGCTGCGCCGCCGGTTCATGGCAACCTGGCACATGAGCCAGATCGCCAAAAAGGCGTGCTGCCTCGGCCATCACCACCGCCCGCGCCTGGGCGAACGCCGCCGCCTCTGCCGCCGTCGCCGGCTGCGACCGCCGCCGGATCAGCCAGCCGCCGGCCCCGGCCAGCGTGCCCACACCATAGACGCTCGCCTTGACCCCCGTGACGGCCAGCCGGCGCAGCGCAGCGCGATAGCCGCGGCCGCGGTGCTTCCAGATCACGCGCATGTGGTAAAGATAGCCGCTCAGGTTATCGCCCAGCGCGCCGGCGCGTTCCTGGCGGTAGACATAGGTCGGGCTGGGCAGCACACAATAGGCAGTGTGCGCCAGCAGTTGCAGCACAAAATCCGTATCCTCGGCCCGCTGCAGCCGCGGGTCATAGCGGCACTGCCGCGCCAGAGACATGCGCATCATCAACGGCACACGCGCCAGCGGCGGCGGCATTGTACCCCGCACCGGCGGCAGCACCGGCGGGAACAGATCGGCATCTGCGCCCGGATCGCCGCGCCCGCGCACCCCGATCAACGCCTGCCGGTCGTCCACCACGGCGATGGCGCTGCCCACCGCGCCCACCTCCGGCAGATGCGCCAACAACTCCACCTGGCGCGCCAGCTTGTCCGGATAGAGCCAGTCGTCGCTGTCAAGCTTGCAGAACAGATCGCCGCGGCCCGCGTCCAGCGCCGCCTGCCGCGCCACGCCGCGCCCCATGCGCCGCGGCAAACGGACGGCGCGCACGCGCGCATCGCCCAGCGCATCCACCACCGCGGCGGGGTCGTCGGTCGAACCGTCGTCCACCAGCACACATTCCCACTCGGTATAGTGCTGCGCCACCAGCGACGCCAAGGCCAGCGGCAGGCTGGCGGCGCGGTTATAGCAGGGCAGCGCAACCGTGACCAATGGAAGCTGTGACATGGCCGCGCCCTAGCGCCGCAGCCGCTGCAGCAGGCGATGCAGCAGGCGATAGGCCGCTTCCTCGCCATCCAGCCAGCCGCGCAGCTTGGGGCCAAAGAACCAACGCCCGTCGCTGCGCCGGATGGGCAGCCGCGGGATACGATAGGCATCCCATGCCGCGCCGCGCTCCTCCCCACCGGCGACGGCGGACGCATAATGGCGCGCCACCTGCGCCGCCAGCGCCGGATTCCAGATCGCGCGCGGGTAGGCAAAATGGCGCGGGCGCAGCCCCAGTTCGCGCTGAAAACGCTCCAGCGGGCGCACCAACTCTTCTTCGACGCGCGCCGCGGGCAAGGTGTCCAACAGCGGGTGGGTATGCGTATGCGCGCCCAAGGTGACCCAAGGCGACGCCGCCATCTCGCCCAACATGCGCCAGGTGACCGGCGCAGCGGTCAGGTCGGGCCGCGCCATCAGGGGATAGGGCACGCCGTCGTCGACAAAACCGGTGGTCACAAAGAGGGTGGCGGGCAGATGCAGCGCCGCCAGCAGCGGGAAGACATGGGTATAGAAGTCCTCGTAGCCGTCGTCAAAGGTCAATACCCAGCGCGGCGCGGGCGGACGGCGGCCCGCCGCCAGCCAAGCCAGCGCCTCGTCATAGGCGACCACGGCCCGGCGCGCGGCCAGCGTCTCAAGCTGGCGGCGGAAGACCGGGTAGGGCAAGTCCATCTCGAGCGGCAGCCGGCCCGTCACGCTGTGATAGCCCAGAAAGGCGATGCCCGGCATCGATGGGCGCACAGCCTGCGACGCTGCGCCCCAGGCTGCCAGCGGCGTCTTCAACGCCCGGCGCAGCCCCTGCTGCATCCACAGCCTCATAGGAAGAGCATCCACCAGAAGGGCAGCACGACCACGCGCTGGCGCGCGATCAGCCCAAAGTTGCCCAGCGACGTAAGCGCCAGCAGCATGATCAGCGAATAGGCCAGCGCATACGAGACCGCCGGGTCAGACCGGATCGCGCGCAGGTTGCGGAAGAAAGCCCTGCGCTGCAACCAACAGAAGCCCAGCCAGACCATCGTCTCCAGGGCTGCGATCAGCGCCTGCGCGTTATGCGCCTCCCAGGGGAAGGGGCGCACCAGCGCGCTCACCAGCCCCATCGCCAGCCCGTTGGGCGTGAAAACATTGACCGTCTCATAGCTTGAGCCGCCGCCGGTGGTGCGCTCCTGCTGTTCGGCATAGAACTCCTCGACCGCCTCCACCGACAGATTCTCCAGGCGCAGAAAACCCGCGCCCGAACGCACCAACACCACCACCAAGATGGCGACGACCGCGCCGCCTACGACCCACACGGCGAGCGAACGGGCGCGGTGGGTGACAGTCATCAAGAACGAAAAGGCCATGGCCAGCGCCAGAAAGGCCGCCGTGTGCGGGCGGATAAAATTGACCAGGAAGAGACCCAGCCCCGCCCAGAACAGCCCGCCGATGTGCTGCTTGCGCGCATAGAGCACCCAGCCATAGGTCGCCACGCCCGAACAGAAGAAGATCCAGGCATCCTTGCCCAAGCTGGCGGGCCAAAACAGGATCGACGGCAGAAAAAAGATAAACCAGCGATAGGTCTGATACGACTCATCGGCGCTGGAGATCAGGGTGGCGCGATAAAAGAAGACCGCCCCGGCCAGCGCCAGCGTTGCATAAAGAAAAAAACTGCCCGGCAAGTTGGCAGGCAGCAGCGCATAGAGCAAGCCCACCAGCTTGATCATGGCGGTCGTGCCCGCGCCGCCGTGGACGTACCATGTCCAGACCGAGAAATCCAAGTCGCGGTAATAGCCTGCCAGCACTTGTCCCTGCCCAAAATAGGTCAGGGCATCGCCCTCAGAATTATAGACATCGGTCAAGATCCAATAGCGCACCGTGCTGCCGATCAGCTTGGCCAGGACGGCCAGCGTAAAGAGCGCGCCGGAGAAGCCGGGGTCCACCGGTTTGATGCCCTTGACATAGAGCACGATCGCCAGCGCGACGACGATGGCGAGATAGACCAGCATCCCCGGCCATTCGGCCACCGGCACCGCCACGGTCAGCAGCAGCAGCCAGCCGGCAAACCCCAACAGGACAAACGGCGTATAGCGCCGCCCGCCGTCAACCCTGCGGCTCGACGACAGCGGGAGCGGACCGGGATGGCCCGCCCGCGGCAGCGCAGCTTGGGAATGACGCGCCATGCGTGGTAGCTCGCTCCTAAAAGAGTTCCAGATCGCCCAACGAGAGATCCCAACTACGGGCGTCCAGCAGCGGCGGCGTGATCTCCTGCAGCGGCATCACGGCAAAGACCAGCCGGCGCTTGGGCACGCGCCAATAGCCCAGGCGCCGCAGCCAGGCGCGCTCACGGCTGGCTGCGGCAAAGTGGGCGATCACATAGTCGGCCTCCACGGCGCGGTGCAGCCCATGCAAGAGCCGCTGCGCCTGGCGACCCTCCCATTCTGCCAGAAAGAGATCGGCCAAGACCAACTCCTGCCACCCTTGGCGCACATTCGGGCGCAGCAGCGCAAAGCCTTGCAGCCGCCTGGAGTCGCGATCATCGGCCAGCACATGCACGCCATATTGGATCGAAGGATGGCAGCCATAGCGCCAGGTCAGATAGTCGAGCGTGCGCGGCGTGCGCCAGCCACATGCAGTACGACCCTGCTCCGATGCCGCCACCAGTGCGGCGGCCTGGTCGCCGTATTCCTCCCAAAAACGCGGCCACGGCTGCACCCGCCCCAGCCCTGCGGCGGCGTCCGGCTGAGGTGCATCCCTGCCTGCGGCGCGGCGGATCATGCGCCAGGGCCGCAGCGGATGCAGATAGAGCGGCCAGCGCGCTGCCACCTGCCAGCCTAATTTGAGATAGCCCGGCAGGCTCTGAGCGTTGGGCGTGTTGAAGATCAGCCCCACGCCGCGACCGGGCAGGTCGGCCAGCACATGCCGCGTCAGCGCCGAAAAGATGCCCATGCGCCGGTAAGCGGCACGGGTCGCCGTGTCCACGGCGCGCACTGCCGCCAGCTCGCCGCCCTGTGGATGCGCCAGCCGCCAGCGCAGCAGGATACGCAGCCCGATCAACTGCTCGTCGGGCGTCCATGCGCCCACGCCGAGCGAGGCCCCAAATGGGTTGGCGTGATGTTTCCAGCGCCAAAAGGCTTCGCTCTTGCGCACCGCCCCTGCATCGCCCAGGCTCGCCCGCGCCAGTTCCAACACAGCCGGGATTTGCTCCGGCGTGTAGGCACGCATGGTATAGGCAGGCGCGACGTTTTGGGAGGCGGGTGCAGCCCCCTGCGGCGCGCTCATGTCTGCCTGCCTTCCGTCAGCCATGCGTAGCCCGCCTCCAGCGCAGCCACGCGGCGGCGGATGTGATGATGGGTTTCGACGGTGACGGCGGCGGCCTCCCCCAGCCGGCGGCGCTGCGCCGCGTCGGCCAGCAGGTCACAGATGATAGCCGCGGTCTGTGCCGTTGCACCGGGCGCGGTCAACCGCCCATTGCGCCCATCCTCGACCACTTCGCCGACGCCGCCCACGGCGGTGGCGACCACCGCCTTGCCCAGCGCCATCGCCTCCAGGAGCGCGACCGGCATCCCCTCAAACTCGCTGGTCAGCAAGAACAGATCCATCACGCCCAAATAGCGGCGGCCATCGGCGCGAAAACCGGTAAGCCGCACACGCTCCTGCAGCCCCTGGGCTGCGACGGCGGCGCGCACGGCGGGCATCTCGGGGCCGTCGCCCACCAGCACAAAGGTCACATCCGCGCGGCGGCGCGCCACCGCGCCCGCCACCTCGATCCAGTCGACGAGCCGCTTCTGGGTGCGAAAGACGGCCAATGTCCCCACGACCCGATGCGCCGGGTCGATCCCCAGCTCGGCGCGCAGAGTGGCGGCCCCTGCAGCTTCGGCGCGCACTTGCTCGACCGGCACGCCGTTGGGCAGCACCGCCAGCCGCGGCGTGCGCGGCCCGCAGGCGCGGCGCAGCGACGCCGCGGCCTCCGCCGACACCGCCCAGACTTGGTCGGTCCAGGGCAGCGTGGCGCGGTTGAGGGCGCGCGCCAGCGGGTGATAGCGTTCCTGCAAATTGTGCTCCGTATAGACCACCGGGACGCGCATCCACCGGCCCACGGCGCGGCCCAGCACCCCGGCCACCGGCAGGTCGGCGTGGATCAGCGCGTAGCGTTCACGGCGCTGTAGCGCCGCCAGCCGCGCCGCCACCGGCGGCAGCAGCGCCGCCGCCGCCAGCGAGCGGGCGGGTGTCACCTGGCTTGATCCAGCCTGGCGCGGCGTGCCCGGCGCAAGACAGGTGACAGGCACGCCCGCCGCGAGGATGGCTGGGGCCAAGGTCGCCTTCCAGGGGACGCAGTAGGCGACGGCATAATCATAGCGATCCCGGTCCAAATAGGGGATCGAATCGACCAGCAGGCGTTCGGCCCCGCCCAGCCCCAGGCTCTTGATCAACAGCAAAATCTTGGTCTTGTGCGCCACAACAATCTTGTCCTTTGGCGGCAGTGTACCAAAAGGCCAGGGCGCGGGCAAGCGTTCGGACAAAGCACGGGGCGCGGCCCCTCTCAAGCCCGGCGCTTGCAGAGGGCAACACCCCACGGGCTGACAGCAAATTGATAGGATCAAAGAGAATATCGGGCGGTATACTGGAGCAGGTCGCCGAGCACGCGCAGGCGACACGCAAACATCACAGCATACATCGAAGCGTAGGCTCCAATCTAGTTCCGCGACCCCAACGCACAAGGTGCAATGGGCAATGGCAGTGGCTTCACATAGGATCGGCCACGGTTTTTTATGCCTGCGCGCCTAAGACATTTGTCGTAGTCTGATTACGACATTTGCTGTAGGCAGCCGGCGACAAATAGCGCAGAGACAAACAACACAGAGCTGTTCTGGGTCGGGCGCCGCAGACCGCTCATCCGACGAACACCCGCCTTTTTACGCAGATAGATAGACGGACAGATGAAAGCCAACAAAACCTCTCGCAACTCCTTTCTCGCCATGCTTGGCGTGGCGGTGATCAGCCTAGGGCTGACCTTCTTTGTGGCGCTGCCCAAGGTAGATGCCCAGGCCACGCGCACCCCCGTCGCCACGGCGACACGCACCCAGGCTGCTGCCACCAGCACCCCAACCGCCGTGCCGGCTGTCGCGCCGGCAGCCACGGTGGCCGCAACCGAAACGGTTATCATTAGTACCAGCCTGCTCGACCTGGAGACGCACAACGGCATACCGGTTGGCTTCACCGCCGAGGGGTTTCCTTTTAAGGGAGACCCCAATGCGCCGGTCGTGATGAACGAATTCAGTGATTTTCTCTGCCCTTTCTGCGCCCGCCATTTTAACCAGACCTGGCCGGTGTTGGTCGACAACTTCATCCTCACCGGCAAGGTGCTCTATGTCTTCCGCGATTTCCCGATCCCCAGCCTGCACCCCACAGCGCCCACCGGCCACCAGGCGGCGCTGTGTGTCGCCGAACAGGGCGCGCCGCTCTTCTGGGAGATGCACGACCAGCTTTTCGCCCGCCAAAGCGAGTGGGATAGCTTGCCTGACCCAACCGAGTTTCTGGCGGGCGTCGCCAAGGCGACCGGCGCGGACATGGACGCCTACACCGCCTGTATGGATGCCGGCCACACAATGGACTTGGTCGAAGAACGTATGGCCGTGGGCGATGCGCTGGGCCTCAACGCCACGCCGAGTTTCATCTTCACGGCGGACGGGCGCGAGGACGCCCATCGGCTGATTGGCGCGTACCCAGTAGAGAGCTTTGCGGCTACCATCGCCGCCTTGATCGCAGGCGATGAGCCGCCCCAAGACCCTGATGCCGCCCAGGAACCGGCGCAACTCCCGTACTGGGCCAACGCCGAAGGACTCCGGCCCGACCCCGAACGCCCCGGCTACACGTTGGCGGGCGACCAGTATAAGGGCGACCCCGATGCGCCGCTGGTCATTGTCGAGTTCAGCGACTTCCAGTGCCCTTCCTGCGCCCGCCATGCGCTGGAGACACAGCCCGCCCTGGACGAAGCCTTTATCGACACCGGCGACGTGATGTGGGTCTTCAAGCATCGCCCGCTCAAGACGCACGCCCAGGCTCCGGCGGCCGCGGCCGCCGCCGAATGCGCCGCGGCCCAGGATCAGTTCTGGCCGATGCACGACCTGCTCTTTGCCCGTGTCGACGGCTGGGCGGTGGATGCCCCCGACGCCGCCCTGGTCGACCTGGCCGCAGAGCTTGACCTCGACCCGGAGGCTTTTGCCGCCTGTCTACAGAGCCGCGCCTCGCTCGAACCGGTGCTCCAAGACCTGCTCGACGCCGAGGGCATCGCCAATGCTACCCCGACCTTTGTCTTTCTGTACAGCGGATCGGGGTATATCAGCGAAGGCACGAAGTCCGCTGAAGGGTTCCAAGCTGTGATCCTTGATCTATTACAGGAGGCCCAAGTCCCAAATGGGCAGGAATAGCCATCGGCCAAGCTTGCCACTCACGGCGCAGCCGGCCTCATTTGCAGCACCGCACTATGGACTTGTTACTGGACATCAACTGGAGAGGGAGATAATGAAAACACAAATAGGTGCACAACGATACCGCGCCGGCTCGGCCCTCATCGCCGCAGTCGCCATGCTGTTTGTCTCGCTGCTGC
>QEUY01000112.1 GCA_003577365.1 Chloroflexota bacterium
CCGCGGCGGTGGAGGCAGGATTCCACGCCGCTCATAGTAACGAATCGTCTCCACATTCACGCCGGATGCCTGTGCCAGTCGGCCAATGGTCAATGTGCTCATAGATATTTCCTCCATACATAGGGTAAACCCTGTACCTCAGTCCAGAGTCAAGCTTGACCGCAAACAGACACTTGAATTGTGCGCCTGCACCAACGGCATGATAGTCTTAGAGCAAATGCGATTGGAAAGTCGCATAAGGGGAGTTATAAGCGAATGAAAGGTATCGAAGCGTTTGACGAGGTCAAACGGCTGATCGTGGTCGCCGCCCACCCCGACGACCTGGAGTGTATCTGCGGCGGCACGATCGCACTGCTGGCCGAGCGCGGGGTCGACATCGTCTCGGTCAACTGCACCCTGGGCGACATCGGCACCCAGGAGACCGGCATCGTGCGGCCTGCGCTGGCGGCCACGCGCCTGGCCGAAACCGAAGACGCGGCGCGCATCCTGGGTGTGCGCGCCATCTATAACCTCGGCCATCACGACGGCGAACTGCTGCCCAGCCTGGAACTGCGCGCCCAGATCGCCCGGCTCTACCGGCTGACCCAGGCCGACACGCTCCTTACGTTTGACCCCTACTGGCCGGGGCAGATCCACCCCGACCATCGCGCCGCGGGCCAGGCGGCGCTCGACGCCTATATGCCCTCCAAGATGCCGCTCTACCGGCCTGAACAATTGGTGGAGAACCAGGTCGGGTTATCCAAGTTAGAGCGCATCTATCTCTTTTCCACCGACCGCGAGCCGGACATCGTGGTCGACATCGGCGCGGTGCGGGCGCGCAAGGTCGACGCCGTGCTGGCGCACAAGAGCCAGTTTCCCAAAGGGGCCGAAAACCTCGACTGGCTGGCGGAGTTGGATGCAGAGGCCGGCAAGCCCTATCAACTGGCGGCTGCCGAAACCTTTAAGACGCTGCGGGTCTGGTAATGTCGGGGCGGATGGCGGCATGGGCCAGCAGGCCATGCAGCCCATCGATCACAAAGATGCGCCGGGCGCGCTGCGCCGGGTTCTCGGCACGGGCCAGCCGCCGGTAGATCGGGGCCAATAGCCGTTCTTCCCCGCGCCCGCGGCGGCGCAGCCCCTCCTCCGCCATCTCCACCACGGTAGCCAAAAAGCCGGGGGCCGGCTGCGGTGCGGCCAGCCCGCGCTCGATCGCCTGGCGGTGATAGACGCGCATCCGCTCCCAATAGCCTACGCCCAACTGCCCCTGGACATAGGCGTCTATCGCCATGCTCGCCTCGATCAGCCCCAGCGCCAGCGCCGCCGCCGCCATCTGCTCGCCCCAGGGCTGCTGGCAGGCAGGCCGCATCTCAAGCGTGCCGTAGGCCGCGCGCAGCCGCGCGCTGTTCCAGATGTAGTGCTCATGGAATAGAAAGGCGTCGAAGTCGGGACCGTGCTCGGCCAGATAGTCGCTGAAACGCCGTGAGCTGGGCACGACCTCGCCGCCGGCGCGGCGGATCAGATAGGCGCTTTGCGCCGCCGCCGCCACATAGTCCTCCAGGCTGGTATAGGGGCGCAGCGGCATGCCGTGGCGGTGTTCGCTGGCGTGGATGGCCGCCATGCGCCCCTCACGGGCGCTGCAATAGGGGCTGAGCCGCGCAGCATAGACCGGTGAATTGGCGCACAGCGCAATGATCACCGGGGCCATCAGGTTGCCGAAGTTGAGCATATGCACCAGTTCGCCGCGGCCCACGTCAACCTGGAGCTGGTCGCTGGCGGTGACGGCATACCACAGCCACTCCTCGCCCATGGCGCGGTAGAGGCTCTGATAGCGTTGTTTGGGCGACATGAGGCGCAGCGTGGGCGGGCTGACGGGCTGGATGCCGTAGCCGAGCAGTTGATAGCCGTGGCGCGCGGCGGCGTGCACCAGCCGCGCCACCGCCTGCGCCATGATCTCCTCGATCTCCAGCAGCCCGGCGCAGGGACGGGTGTTGACCTCCACCGTGCCCAGCCCCACCTCGAGCGCATAGCTGTAGTCTATGCCCGCCAACCCGACGATCAGTTGCTTGCTGCCGCTGTCGAACTTAGGCGTCAGGTCGCCCGCTTGCAGCAGCGCGTCCCACAGCCGGCGCACGTCGGCGGCGCGGCCCTGGGCATCCACCACCGGATATTCGGCCTCGCGCCCGACCACGCGCGGCGTTGTGACCTGGGCAGGAAAGGCGTCGCCAAAGATCGCGGCCAACTGCACGATCGCGGCTTGGACGGTCTCAGACAGGGGCGGCGCGTGCATCGGTCAGCGCAGCCGCCGGATGATATTGGGCAGATCGCGGAAGTGACGGCAGACGGCCTGGGCGCGCGTGGCCGCGCTGCCCCGGTCGACAATGCCGGTATAGAGCACGGCGGACATGCCCACCGCCAGCGGGCCGGCCACGTCGTTGCTTTCGCGGTCGCCCACATGCACGATCGACTGCGGCGGTAGCCCCAGCCCCAGCGCCGCCTGGCGAAAGACCTGGGGCGACGGTTTGGCCGCGCCGATCTCGTCGGAGAAGATGAAATAGCTGAAGTATTGGAGCAGCCCTTGGCGCTGCAGCAGATGGCGCAGCCCGCGACCCTGGGTGTGGATCGTGTCGGAGATGATGCCCAGCTTATACTCTTCGGCCAAGATCCCTAGCGTGTTGTGGATGCCCTCGGCAAAGTCGGGCGGGATGCGGATCTCCATCGTCTCGATCTCGCGCACCAGTTCATCCACCTCGCGCACCAGCCGCGCATATTCGCCCGGCCCAGGCCGCAGCCCCAAATGCGCATAGGCGTCGTGCAGCCGCGCCGTGACGCCGAGGGTGCGGTGGCCGTTGTGCCAGTGGTCGCGGAACTGCGTGTTGGCCGCGGCATAGGCCGCGGCGGCCTGGGCGGGGTCGATGTGCGGGTAACGGGCGACGATCTTGTCCACAAAGAGCTGGGTGCGCGCCTCGGCCTTGGTCGGCAGTCCCAGCGCGGCGCGCTTCGGTTCGTCCGAGTCGTCGACCGCGATCGTGTCCCAAAAGTCGAAGGTAATGGCGGCAATCATGGCGGCAATCATAGCACAGCGGCGCACGGGTCAAAAAGGCCGGCGCGGCCCATACAACCTTACCCCCGCCGATTTGCCCGCCGCCGGTCCCCCATCTACAATAGCCAGGTTCCTACCGATTCCGGCTTTTCTGCTTCTGCTCTTTGCGTTTTTCGCGTTCTCTGTGGTTCACTTCTTATGTCTACTCTCCTGACCCTCGACGACCTCCAAGCCTACATCGACCGGCACGCCATCCAGGCGCGGCTGATCCGTGACATCGGCCATACGCCCACCGTGCCCGACGCGGCGCGCGCCTTGGGCGTGGACGCCGAACAGATCATCAAGACGCTGCTCTTTGTGCTGACGCCGGGCAGCCAAACGCCCGCAGGAGCTACACAGGCGGAGCAGATCCCGCCGGCGGTCGTCGTGATCAGCAACGGCGAGAGCCGCGTCGACAAGCGCGCCCTGGGCCGCCGCTTTGGGCTGAACCCCAAGCGCGTCAAACTGGCCGACCCGGCCACCGTGATCGAGCTGTTGGGCTATCCTGCGGGGGGTGTGCCGCCCTTCGGCCATCGCCACCGGCTGCCCGTGCTGGTGGATCAGACGGTCGTCGACCTGCGCGAGCGCGCGAGCGAGCGCATCTTTGGCGGCGGCGGCGACGACCGCACGATGGTGGCGCTGTCGGTCGGGGAACTGCTGCGCATCCACCAACCCGAGGTGCTGGCGCTCTCAGAAAAATGACCGGCACTTGCTTTCTCCCTTCGGAGATGAAGCGCCGGTCATATCCTACTGGATTCTCTCTTCTTTGCGCCCTCTGCACTCTTTGCGGTCAAACTTCGCGGTCAAACTCTCTACTTGGCGACGCGCACCGGGCGATAGGGCAGACCGTCCTCGGTCTCTTCGAGGGGCGGCGTCTCAAGCGGGTTGGACGCGCGCAGCGGGTTGCCGGCAAAGCGCCGCGGCGCGGCGACCTGTTGGCTCGTCCCACAATAGACGCAGATATCCCATTCGTTGCGCGCCAGATTGCCGCAGCTTGGGCAGGTATGCTGGAGTTGGTTGTGGCACTGGGGGCAGTAGACCCAGTTCTCCTTGACCGGTACACCGCAGGCGGAACAGGCCAGCGTCTCCTCGATCTCGCGCAGCAGCGCCTCTTCTTCCAGCGCCCGGTCATAGACGTCGACCAGGCTTTGCTTGGGCCGGATCAACATATAGAGCACCCAACCGACAATGGGAAAGACCAGAACCAACACACAGGCCAACAGGATCGCCAGCCAATCGCTTGTGCGCGCACGAATATCGTTGAAGGTCCAAATCCCCATCGCGATCCAAAAGGCAAACAGAAACGCCCCCATCGCGGCCACAATAATGCCCACAATGGTGGCGATTGTGTTCACAAGTTCTGCTGACATTGCCGGTTCTCCGTCATACACACGCTCCAGATTGCGGGCTGATTATAGCATAAGCCCCCCAAAGCCCAAACACATTGGGGCTGCTGCAAACGCCGGTCTGTTTGACAGCCCCGCGCCATCTGTGGTACGAATGGCAGGATAATGGGCCAGATGCGCCGGATCAGGTGTGCCGGAAGGAGCCGGGGGTGACGGGTCAAAGTTCAAACGAAGCTGAAGCGATCATCGTGCTGCGCAATGTCAACAAGTGGTACGGCAAGTTTCAGGCGCTGCGCAACATCAACCTGACGGTCAAGCCGCGCGAAGTGGTGGTCATCATCGGGCCGTCCGGTTCGGGCAAGTCCACGCTGATCCGCACCATCAACCGGTTGGAAGAACACCAAAGCGGCGATATCATCGTCGACGGCATCCCGCTGACGCGCAACGTGCATAATATCGAGGCTATCCGCATGGAGACCGGCATGGTCTTCCAGCAGTTCAACCTCTTTCCCCATCTCACCGTGCTGCAAAATATCACGCTGGCTCCAGTGCATGTCCGCAAGCGCAAACGCGCCGAGGCCGAAGCCCAGGCCATGGAGCTTTTGGCCGACATGGGCATCCCCGAACAGGCCAACAAATATCCGGCGCAGCTTTCCGGCGGCCAGCAGCAGCGCGTCGCCATCGCCCGTGCCCTAGCAATGCAGCCCAAGATCATGCTCTTCGATGAACCGACCTCGGCGCTCGACCCGGAGATGATCAAAGAGGTGCTGGATGCGATGCAGGAGTTGGCCGGCCGCGGCATGACGATGCTCGTCGTCACACATGAAATGGGCTTTGCGCGCGAAGTAGCCGACCGCATTGTCTTTATGGACGGCGGCGAGATCGTCGAGATCGGCACGCCCGAACACTTCTTCACCGCGCCCCAGCACGAACGCACCAAGAGCTTCCTCGCCAAAATCCTCTGATTCTGCCCTCACTGCCCACTGCCTATTGCCCACTCCCTACTTCCTGTTGCCTGCCCGGCGCGGCGATCTCAAGCGGGGTCGGCGTGGGCGCCGGCGTGGGCGGGCCAG
This sequence comes from Chloroflexota bacterium, assembly GCA_003577365.1. GTDB lineage: Bacteria > Chloroflexota > Anaerolineae > Caldilineales > Caldilineaceae > QEUY01. Next base: position 5,478 of record QEUY01000112.1, read on the forward strand.
AGGCCCCGATCCACTCGCGGAAGAGCGTGTCCAACGCCGGCATTTGCAGTTGCGCCAGCGCGGCGCGCCAGCTTTCGGTGTCCACGATCTGATAGCGATGCTGGTCTAGATAGTCGCGCAAAAAGCGCCGGAAGCGGCGGTCGCCCAAGATCTCGCGCATCTGCGCATAGAGAAGCGCGCCCTTGGCATAGATGGTCGTCTCATATTGTGCGCTGGTCTCGAAGCTGTCCACACGGCGGTTGAGCAACAGCCCCGCCTCCTGCTGCCCCAGCAGGTCCACCGGCGTCTGCCAACGCTGCCAGGTGAGCAGGTCTGCGGCGCGGCCTCCGTGCAGCATCTCATAATAGAGCCGGACCGAATATTCCGAGATCGCCTCGTCGAGCCAGGGCGCGTTGACCGGGTCATTGTGCACCAGTTGATACCACCACTGGTGCGCCATCTCATGCGCCACCAGGATCTCCAAGTTGTTGCGAAACCGCGTATAAAGCTCCACCCCCAGCAGCGTCACTTGGGGATATTCCATGCCCCGATAGTTGAGCGGCGCGGGCGCCACGCGCACCTCGCGGAACGGGTAGCCGCCGTAGTAGTCGCTAAAGATCCGCAGCGCGCTGACCGCATAGGACAAAGCGGCGCGGCCCGCCGCCTCTTGGCCGGGCAGCCAATAGCTGACCACGCGCGTCCCATAGCTCTCCAGGCTGGCCGACCTAAAGAGCGGACTCATGTGCAGCACAAACTCGCGCACCGGGCCGGTGACCCACACATGGCGGGTCAACTGCCCGCCGGCCAACACCTCGGAGCCAACCAGCGTGCCCGTAGCGACCGGCACTTGCTCGCTGGGCAGCGTGGCCGTCACGATAAAGAGCGAGGCCACGTTGAACGCGGCATCGCCGCGCACCGTGCCGATCTCCTCCCACCAGTGCCCTGTACCCAGCGTCGGGCCGGGCTGATAGACCGCCAGCGCCGGATAGAAGAGCGGCAGGCTGATCATCTGTTGGCTGCGCCCAAAGAGCGCATAGAAGCCGGGGTTATCCGACCAGCGGGGGATGCCCAGCCGCCAGACCAGCTTGGCGGTCACGCTGCGCCGGGCCGGCAGCGCCCGCGGCAGATCAAGCCGGATGGCGCTGTTCTCCGCTTGATAGACAAAGGTGGCCGGCTGGCCGTCGACCAACACACTGGTGATGGTCATCGTGCCGCCATACTGCACCAGCATGGGATAGAGCCGGAAAACCAGATGCTTCCACGGGTCGGGGCCGGCGTTGGTGATCCACACCTCTGCCGTGCCGCTCAACACCTCGCCGCTGGGGTCCAGCGTCACGTCGATGGCATAGCGCGGCGCTTCGTCCAGCCCGTCAAAATCGCGCTGGAACTCGCTCTTGACCGCCGGGCGATAGGGCGCATAGGGGTCGGCGGGTTGAGACCGGCGTGCGCACGCGCCCATCAGGAGCAGCCCGCCAAGCAAGACGGCGGCCACGCCCAGCGCCGGCAAGAGGCCGCGCAGCCGCGCAGCAGAGATAGGAGCCGATGACATACAGGATAATTTCAATCGCTCTGAGACCGGTAGACCGGCGGCTTGAGGACGGGCCGGGCGGCAGGCACTTCCTGGCAATTGTCCACCTGGCAATTGTTCACCTGTGCAATTGTCAACGCCATTGGCAAAACCACGAAATGTGCTACACTGCCAATGGCGTGCGCAGGTAGAAGGTAAGATCTGCCACTTCCCTAATCCGGCCTGCATGCTATGCTAAACGCGCTGGTACGGGTCCGCCCCACCGGCGGCCCGCCCACCAGCGCCATTATAGCACAGCGACTGTGAGACCGGAGGATATGGGAACGACAACCTACTTGCTGCTGATCCGCCACGGCGAAAACGATTGGGTCGGGACGCATCGCCTGGCGGGCCGCACGCCCGGCGTCCATCTCAACGCAAAAGGGGTGGCGCAAGCAGCACGCCTGGCCGAGCAACTGGCCGCCCAGCCGATCAGCGCCGTCTACTCCAGCCCGCTGGAACGCTGTCTGCAGACGGCCCGCCCGGTGGCCGATGCGTTGGGGCTGCCGGTGATCGCCGAGCCGGGCGTGATCGAAGTAGACTATGGCGGCTGGCAGGGCGGCGATCTGCGCGAGCTGGCCAAGACGCCCGAATGGCAGTTGGTGCAGCACAACCCCAGCAGCTTCTGCTTTCCCGAAGGCGAGACCCTGCACCAAGTGCAGGCGCGTGCGGTTTGGACGCTGGAACGGCTGCGCCAGGCCCATCCCGACCAGTTGATCGCCGTCTTTAGCCACGGCGATGTGATCCGCACCGCCTTGGCCCATTACATGGGCACGCCGCTAGATCTCTTTCAGCGCCTCGCCGTCAACACGGCCTCGGTCAGTGCGCTGGCCTTCCACGGTGTGCGTCCGATGGTGCTGTTTACCAACTATATGGCCGAGCTGCCCAAGTTCGAATGGAAACAGGAGGAGGCGCAGGACACCATGCAGGGCACAGCGCAGCCCGAAGCCGCAGCGGCTTCGCCTCTGGACGCCCAAACGGCCCCGGCAGCCGCCTCTCGAAGCTAAATATCCGGCTACGCCGTTTTTGTAGCTGCGACGCCGTCCCAGAAACGCCGCCGCCTGCTTGTGGCGGGGCAAGAGAAGTCGATATGAGCAACTTTGCCTACGATCTCAACCCTGTGCAGCATATCGTCGCCGACGCCGTGGGCGAACCAGGCAAACGCACCTTCTTTCTCCAGGGCCGTTCCGGCTCGCAACTGATCAGCCTGGTGTTGGAAAAACAGGAGGTAGCGAACCTCGCCATCAGCGTGCTGCAACTGCTGGAGGAACTGGAAGAAAAATATCCCAACCTGCCGCCCGTCAACGCGCGTAAAAAGGCGCTCTTCGCCGAAAGTCCGGTTGAGCCATTCTTCCGCGTGGGCCAACTGGTGATCGGTTATGACGAAGACGACGACAAGATCTGGGTCATCGCCAAGGCGCTGATCATCAACGAAAGCGGCCGTGTGGTGGACCCCGAAACCGACGAGGTGCCTTCGGTGCGCTTTGTCGCCACGCGCGAACAGATGCGCGCGCTCAGCGATCATGCCCTCGAAGTCATCGCCAAAGGCCGGCCCACCTGCCCGCTCTGTGGCCGTCCCATCAACCGCGAAGGCCATTTCTGCCCGCGCTCCGACGGCCAGGCCATGCCCATCATCTTCTAGCCGGCGCGCTTCTCTGTAGATA
>QEUY01000113.1 GCA_003577365.1 Chloroflexota bacterium
GTCCCCACATAGAGCGCATAGGGCCGCGCCAGCCCATAGTGTGCCCGCAGCGCCGCGACGGCCTCGGCATCGGGCGCGGGCAGCGGCGTGGGCGCTTCGTGGATCACGCGAATCTTGGCGGGCGCAACACCCAGATCGCCCGTCAGGTCGCGCGCCGTGGCTTGGCTGATGGCGATGACGCGCGCCGCAGCGCGTACGCTCCAGCGCGTGCTCCACTCCAGATAAAGACGCTGGCGGCGCGTGTGGGCGGCGGAGAAGCGGCGATAGCCCAAGTCGTGAATCGTGACGACGGTGGGCGGCAGCCGCCGCGGCGGCCAGCGCCAGGGCACGACATGGCTGGGCACAAAGAGCACATCGGGCGGGCGGCGCAGCACTTCACGGCCCAGCGTGCGGTGTGTCCACAGCCGGGTCGCGGGCGCCACGCACCATTCTACATGCGGGGCGCGCCAGAGGCCAGGCGGCGGCGCGGCGTCGCTGTAGAGCCGCCAGCGGTGCGCAGGGGCCGCGGGCAGCCGCAGCAGATGGTCGACGATCTCATAGGCATAGCGTTCGGTGCCGGTGCGCCGGGCGCGCAGGGCGCGCGATACGTCAACGCCGATCCACATGGGTCGGGGTATCGAGGCGCAGCCCAACCTGCGCCAGCGCGGCGCGCACTGCGCCGGCGAGCGCGCCGGCGCGCAGCAGCCGCGGCTGGGCCGGGTCGCTCAAGTCGACAATCGTGCTGGGCTGGGTGGCAGGCGGCGCGCCGGGCGGGGGCGCGGGGTCGGCCAAGATCAGCGGTACGCGGCCCGCCAACTGGGCCAGGGCCTCGGCGACGGATCGGGTATCGGGGCCGCCGCTGCGGTTGGCGCTGGTGGCGGCCAGCGGCCCGCTGCGCCGGATCAAGGCGCGCAGCCCCGCATGGTCGGGCATACGCACGGCGACGGTGGGTTGGCCTGCGGTGAGGATGGCGGGCAGGTGAGGCTGCGCCGCCAGCACCAAGGTCAGCGCGCCGGGCCAGAGCGCGTCGATCAAGGCGCGGGCCGCGGGCGGCAGGGGCATCTGCACCAGCGCGCCGAGCTGGGCCGGGTCGCCGATCAAGACGGGGATGGCCTTTTGCGGTGGGCGGTCTTTGGCGACGTAGAGGCGGGCGATGGCCGCGGGGCTGTCGTAGCGGCACATGACGCCATAGACGGTGTCGGTGGGCGCGACGACGATCTGCTCGTCCGCCAGCAGGGCCAGGGCGAGCGCCTGCGCCGCGGGGTCATCCAGGGGCAGAGTTTGGGTGGCGGCAGCCGGTTCATCGTGGCCGCCTGCGGCATGCGGGTTCATCGGACAGTGATCAGACAGTCATTAGACAGCGGATGCTAGGCCGTGGGCGTTTGGGTCTGGGCAAAACGGGTGATGCGATAGCTGTCTTGCCAGAAGGGGCCGCCATAGACGCCAGGGCCACTGAAAGCCAGATCGACCAAGAGCTTGCCCACGGCGATGGTATGTTTGAAGCCGCGGCCGCTGAAACCGGCCGCGATCACGATCTGTGGGTGGTGCGGGTGGCGGTCGATCACAAAGTCGCGCGTGGGTGTCTCGGTGTAGAGACAGGGTTCGACATGCACCGGCGCGGGGTCTACCCCCGGCAGATAGGTTGCGACCAGCGCCGAGAGGCGCGCCAGCAGCTCGTCGTCCACGGCGCGCGGGCCGTCGGGGTCCACCGTGCGCGCCGTCTGTTCGAGCGCAACCTTGATACTTCCCGCCCGCTCCCAGATCGGAAAGCCGTAGAGATGGTCTTCCAGCGCCGTGATAAAGATCGGGAATGTGCCTACGGCATAGGCGGCGGGATCTTGCACGGCATAGTAGGCGACCTGCTGCTGCGTCACGCGCAGGGGGACGCCGAAGTCCAGCAACTCGGCCAGAAAGCGCCCCGACCATGGCCCGGCGGCAAGGATGGCGCGGCTGCCGCGCACGCGTTCGCCGGAGGCAAGCTGCACGGTCACGCCTTCGCCGTCGGGCTGGACGGCCAGGACGGGGGTTTCGGTGCGTACCTCGGCGCCGTGCTGCTGGGCCTGGGCCACCATCGTCTCGACACAGCGCGTGGCCGAGAGGATGCCGGTGTTGGCCTGGTAGAGCGCCCGCCAGCCGTCGGGGAGGTTGAATTGAGGATAGGCGCGGCGCAGGCCGGCGGCGTCCATCACCTGATGGGAAAAGCCTAGCTCTTCCAGGGTCGCTTGGCAGCCCGCCAGCCAGGCATCCTCCTGGCGTGCCATGTACAGCCCACCCGTGAGCTGGAGCAGACGCGCCCCGCTTTCGCGTTCAAGCTCGTGCCAAAGCTGAAAGGTGGCGGGCATTTGTCCGGCCAGCCCCGGCGAATCGTGCGTATAGCGGATGATGCGGCTGCCGCCATGGCTGCTGCCGCGGGTGTGGCCCACGGCAAACTGTTCGAGCAGAAGCACCCGCCGCCCGCTGTGCGCAGCATGATAGGCGGCGGCGCTGCCGACACCACCCGCGCCGGCGACGATCAGGTCATAGGCACGAGCCGCGCCGTCTGCACCCATGCCTGCCGCGTGCGACCCGGCTGTGTGCCGGGAGGAGTCCGCTGAAGAGTTGAGAGGGACCGGGGCCATGGCGAGGCTGCCTTAGATACGGAAACTTTTATTGCGAATTGGTGAAAGTATGGCACGCAATTCGTTTTGTTTACAGGATGGTCGCTTTGTGTGTATACTAGCGACTGGACGCACTGGCGATGCAGATGTCGTCCAAGGCGCTCCACATGCGGACACGACGATCACCGACAAACGGGTACAGACAGAACTGGTACAGACAGAACTAGTAGAGACAGGGCTATAGCAGCCAGAACTATAGCAGCCGGATAGTTGAACGTCAAGCCAACTCAGACCCAGCCGGAAATTCAAGGAGCCGCCAAGCCGTCCCCTGTGGTCTATAGACAGCGCACACAGCGGGCAGGGCCGCGAGAATTGAGCGAGCGCAGAGCAGCCGATCTTTGCAGGCTGCAACTGCAATTGCAGGCTGCCAGAGCGATCGGCAGCATGGGGCTTGTGGTTCCGCCGAGAAGCCAGTATCCGAAGCCGGGGAATGCACGTCAAGTAAGATAGACAGCCACCTGCCTTGGTCCCACTGCGCGCCGCGATGGCCGCAATGTGCGTTGACTGGGATACGTTTACAGCGGGCGTTATCGTGTGTGGATGCACTGTAAGCCGGGTGACTTTTTGGGTGACTTTTTGAGGTGACGGTTCCGAACGTGCCGGCGAATGCCCTGTGGTTGGTGGGGCTGGCCGGCCTGCTGGCCGCCGCCGGCTATTTGCAGTGGTACTGGCAGATGCGCCGGTGGCCCTGGCGTCGCCTGCTTGCCGTCCCACGCGCTCGCATGCCGCTGGCGTTGAGCCTCACGTTCGTTTGTGCCGGCGTGACGCTCAACGACCTGTTGGGCAAGCGGCATGACCCAGGGTGGGCGGTCGTGGGGTGGGTTCTTTTATTCATCCTCTTCTCTATTCAGACCGTATTTTATGCGAGGGCTGGGGATCAACACGGCTGGGACTCATCGACGAGGGGGAATGATAGGCAATGAAAGATCAGAGTTCGGGTGACAATTGGCGGCTCCAGGAGGGGGAGCGGGCCGACGACCGCTGGATACTCCAGGAGTCGGAACAACGTCTAGCGGACCAATGGTCTCTTCAGAACACGCCGGAGGAATTGGGCCAGGAATGGCAGCCGGTTGAGTATGTCAAAGCGCGGCGGCCTGCCATGACGTGGGTTCTGCCGACGATTATCACGATCGCGCTGCTGGCCGTGATCGGTTATACGGTGTTTACATTCCTGCCCGGCCTTTTCACCGAAGTTCAGCAGCCGCCGGCTGTGGTCTCCCCAGAGGAGACGCCGACGGCGGCGGGTGTAGCGCAGGAGGACACCCCTGTCGAACTGACTGCCGTCGCAACCGAGGCGCCCACCGTCGAGCCGACGCCGACCGAGCCTGGCCCACCCTCGCCGACACCTGTCCCGCTGGTGTCACAACAGTTTGGCGTTGTCAACAATACGTTTGGGGTGAATGCCCGCACCGCGCCCAATACGGATGCGCCGGTGATCCGCGTGCTGGCGTTTGGGGAAACCCTGTTTGTGTTCGACGTTTTGGACAGCACCTGGGTAGAGCTGTTTGTCAACGACACCCCGCTGGCCGAAGGCCAGCCGCTTTCGGGAACGATCGGCTACGCGGCGGCTGAGTTTCTCGACCTTGAAACACGCGAGGTGTCGCAGCAGCTCGTGGACGAGGTCAACAAGTATGCGGGCCGGTTTACCCCCACGCCCGAACCGCAGCCCACCGCTGCGCCGGCCCCTGCCGAAGGTGTGGGCGAGGCCGTGGCCCTGCCCACCGTCACCCCGGCGACGGGCGGCGCGGTCGTGCCAGGCGCGGCGCTGACTGAGACCGAGGCGGTGACCGGAACCGGAGCCGTGACCGGCAGCAGCGCCGCCTCGCTCACCGTCACGATCAACGCTGTGAACGGGGTCAACGTGCGCCGTGACCCGGCTGCCGTGGAAGGCAACGTGATCCGGCTGCTGGAGTTCGGCACGGTCGTGCCCGCGGTGGCGCGCAATGAGGCGGGCGACTGGATTCAAGTGCTGCTGCCCGACGGCGTGACCGGCTGGATCTCGGCGGAATATGTCCAGGTCAACGGCGACGCCGCCGATCTGCCGCTGCCTGGCGCTGCCGGGGGTGCTGCGCCCGCCGCGCCGGAGGTGGAGAGCGGCGCGGTGATCACGTCGGGCTTTGCAGTCCCCGACCCCTACAGCAACATTGTGCCCACCAATTCCCCGGCGATCATCGTGACTGTGCTGGAGGGGGTCAACGCCCGCTCTGCACCCGATGTCGACGCCGCGCTGGTCGTCCTCGTGCCGCAGGGGGTGGTGCTGCCCGCCACTGCCCGCTCGCCCGACAACCAGTGGGTGCAGGTCGAGCTGCCGGGCGGCGAAGCGGCGTGGATCTTCCGCGACACAGTGACCGAGACGTCTGCAGTCGGCGCGCTGCCTGCCGTCCAGGCGGAGACTCCCACGCCGACACCGGCGCCCACGGCCGCACCGATTGTGACGACGCCTGCGCCGGAGGCGGCCGCGCCGGTGGCGACGGCCACCGTGCGCCAGTTGATGGTCAATATCTATGCCACGCCCGGCAGCAGCGGCGAGACCGTGGGCCGCGCCCCGCGCGGCACTGGGCTGGACGTCACCGGGCGTAACACCGCCGGCGACTGGATTCAGGTGGTCGGCGATGACGGCACGCTCGGCTGGGTGGCCGCGGGCGCGGTGAATGTGAGCGTGGAGATAGACACGCTGCCGGTGGTGGAGTAGCCGGCGTGAGCGGGTGATGCGAACCGTGATCTCTGTATTGTGATCTCTGTATTGTGATCTCGAACGGTATGATCTTGAACCATGTAGTTTGATCGCTAGACCCCTGCCGGGCGTAGTTGGCTGCGGGCAGGGGTTTCCTTTTTGCGAGGGAACGCCATGCGCATGACGCCAAGCGGCGACCGGCGGCGCACACTGCTTTTGTGGGCGGCGGCGCTGATCGGAGCTGGAGCGGTGCTGTTGGTCTTCAATTTGGGGCTGCTGGACCGCTATCAGCCCCTGGTGCAATATGGGGTGGCCGCGCTGCTGGCCGCGGGCGGCATCGGCATCTTTGCCAGCTATCTGCGCCGGCGCACGACCTACTGGCGCTTGATGCCCGCCTGGACATTGCTGGCGCTGGCGGCGATGATCTATCTCAGCACGCTGCCCCAAGTGGCGCGCCCGCTGCTGGCCGCGGTGATCTTTGTGGGGTTGGCGCTGGCCTTTGCCAATGTCTATTGGGTCAACCGCACCGAGCATTGGTGGGCGATCATCCCCGGCGGCTTTATGGGGGTGTTGGCCGCGGTGCTGGGCCTGAGCACGATCATCACGCGCCTCGAGACGTTGGGCGCGCTGCTGCTGATCGGGATGGGGCTGGTCTTCTTCCTGGTGAACCTGTTGGCCGGAACGCGCCGCCACTGGTGGGCGCTGATCCCCGGCAGCGTACTGGTGTTTGTGGGCATTCTGAGCTATACCGTAGATAACGAGATGCAGAGCGCGCTGCTGCGCTGGTGGCCGGCGGGGCTGTTGGTGTTGGGCGCGGTGCTGGCCTGGTTTGGGGCGACCGCGCCGCGGCTATCGGCCGCGGCCAGGCCGCAGGTGCATGTCGCGCCGTCGCTGGCGCAGCCTGCGCCGGACAGCGGCCTGGGCCGTTTGGGCGACTATACCCAGCCTGCGCCGGGGGCCAGCGTCGAACTGCTGCCCGACCCCGACGAGGCGCCCCCGCGCCGAGCTGAGAGCCGATAAGGAGACACCCGTGAAGACAGAGAGTTCCGTGACGATCACCCTGGTGCAGATGGACTGTGCGCTGGGCGAACCGGCGGCCAACTTTGCCCGCGCCGAGACGATGATCGCCCAGGCCGCGCAGCGCGGCAGCGATCTGGTGGTGCTGCCCGAACTGTGGAGCACCGCCTATGACCTGGAACACGCTGCGGCCCATGCCTCGCCTTTGGCACGCCGCGCCGGTGAGCCGGGCTGGTTTGGCCGGCTGGCCGCCTTGGCGCAGACCTATGGCGTTTGGCTGACCGGTTCGCTGCTCGAAGCGCAGCCCGACGGGCGCTTCTATAACTGTATGGCGCTCTATGCGCCCGACGGCAGCCTGGCCGCGGTCTACCGCAAGATCCATCTCTTCCGGTTGATGGAGGAGGAAATCTATCTGGGGCCGGGCCAAGAGTCCACGCTGGTGGACTTGCCCTGGGGCAAGACGGGGCTGGCGATCTGCTATGATCTGCGCTTTCCGGAGTTGTTCCGCGGCTATGCGCTGCAGGGGGCGCAGCTGATGGTGCTGCCCGCCGAATGGCCGCACCCGCGCCGCGCACACTGGCGCACGCTGCTGCGCGCCCGCGCCATCGAAAACCAGTGCTTTGTGGCGGCGTGTAACCGCGTGGGCAGCAGCAAGGGCAGCGCCTTTTTCGGCGCGTCGGCTGTGATCGACCCGTGGGGCGAGATGCTGGTCGAAGGCGGCGAGGCCGAGATGCTGCTGACGGTCACGGTCGACTTGGGCCAAGTGGACGCGGTGCGGCGCAAGATCCCGGTCTTTGCCGACCGCCGGCCTGAGCTATATAGCTTGGACGTCCAGACCCCGGCGCTCAAGACGCCGGGCTAAAAAACGACGCCCGCTCAAGCGGGCTTTCGTGTCGGTGCGGTTGGCAAACCGGGGCTATGCATCCGCCTGATTCGTGTGTGAACGTACCTGCGCCGTGTCGTGACGCACCTGGATCGTATCGCCGTCCATGCTGTCGATCACGGCCAGCGCCACGATCGGCACGTTGAGCGCGGTCAGCAGATCGCGCCCGCCTTCAAAGGTCTTCTCGATGATGCAGCCGATGCCGCACAGCGTAGCGTTGCACTGCGCGATCAGCGCGGCCAGGGCGGCGATGGTCTTGCCCGTCGCCAAAAAATCGTCGATCAGCAGTACGCGGTCGCCGGACGAAAGATATTCGGGCGAGACGATCAACTCCACCACGCCGCCCTTGGTATGGCTGGGCGCTTCGGCACGGTAGATGCCCTGCGCCATGGTGATCGGGCGGGTCTTGCGCGCATAGACCACAGGCACGCCCAGCGCGATGCCGGTGGTGAGGGCCGGCGCGATGCCGCTGACCTCGGCGGTGATGATCTTGGTGATGCCGCTCACGCCCGATGCGGCAAAGCGCCGTGCAAACTCCTGCCCCATCTCCATCGTCAGCGCCGGGTCAAGCTGGTGGTTGACAAAGCCATCGACCTTCAAAATGCCCCGGCCTAAGTTGCGTCCCTCACGCTGAATGCGCTCAATCAGTGCTTGCATGGTTTTTCCTTATGAAGACTCTCCAACTCGTCCGCCGCGGCGGGCACGCCTCCCAAGGCATCGAACTCGGCTTGCAGCGTTTGGGCATGGCCGCGCAGCGGCGAGCGGTCGGGCAGCGTCTGCGCCAGCGCGGCGACCAGCCGGTCGACGGTGACCTCTTTGGGCGGGATCGCCAGCCCCACCTGGCAGCGCGTCACGCCTTGGGCCTGGCGCATCTGGTCGGCGGCGTGGGGCACGACGATCTGGGGCACGGCCTGGGTGACCAGCGCGTGGGTCGTGCCCGCGCCGCCGTGGTGGATGGCGGCGGCGCTGTGTGGCATCACCGCGGCAAAATCGAGGCGCGGGGCCAAGACCGTCTTGGCCGGCAGACGGGGGCGCATCGCCTGCACCCATGGCGTATTGAGCGGCGCGCCCACCGCCACCAGCGGCAGACAGCCCAGGGCCGCGGCGGCATGCGTGGCGGCGATAAAAAAGGCCGGGTCGACATTGAAACTGGTGCCCAGCGTGATCAACACCCAGGGCGCATCGTCTGGTGAGGGCAGGCCGGCGGGCGGCGCGAGCGGGGCAGGGCGCCGCCCGCCCACGTGCACCGTCTGGCTGCCCACCGTCGCCTCGCCAAACCAGCGTGAACTCCAATAGGTCAGGTGGCGGTGCGGCGAGCAGAGCGCAGGCGGCCCGCTCTCGCTCCAGTTGACGCCGCTCAGGCCAAAGCGCGCCAGCAGGTCGTCGAGCCGGGCGCGCGCGATCTGGACCATCTCGTCGCCGGGGTTGGCGCCGGCAGAGCGCGGCGCGGGGGC
>QEUY01000114.1 GCA_003577365.1 Chloroflexota bacterium
AAGGGCAAATGGGCCAATGCGCCGGTCTACACCCTGTTGGGCGGCCCCACGCGCACCGAAATCCCGGCCTATGCCAGTATGCTTGGCTATTCGCTTGACCCCGAACTGGTGCAGGAACGTGTCCAAGAGGTCGTGAGCCAGGGCTATGCCGCCACCAAGTGGTTCTTCCGCGACGGCCCCACCGACGGCGCGGCGGGCATCGCGCGCAATCTCCGCCTGGTACGCACGCTGCGTGAAAGCGTCGGGCCGGACGTGGACATCATGCTCGACTGCTGGATGAGCTGGGATGTCCCCTATACGATCCAGATGGCCGACCGGCTGGAGGAATATCACCCGCGCTGGTTGGAGGAGCCGGTCTTGCCCGACAAGATCGAGCAGTACGCCGAGATCCGGCGCAATGTGCGCATCCCCATCTCCGGCGGCGAGCATGAATATACGCGTTGGGGGCTGAAGGAGCTGATGGACGCGGGCGCGTGCGATGTGCTCCAGCCCGATATCTATTGGGCGGGCGGTATCTCGGAGATGCAGAAGATCATCGCGCTCGCCTCTGCCTATGACCTGCCGGTGATCCCGCACGGCCATTCCACCCCGGCCACGGCGCATGTGATCGCAGCCTGGCCCCAGACAACCTGCCCGATCCTGGAATATCTGGTCAAGTGGAACGAGATCCACCAGTTCTTCCTCAAGACGCCGCTCAAACCGGTCGGCGGCAAGATCATCCTGCCCACCGCGCCCGGCCTGGGCATGGAGTTGGACGAGGCCAAGATCGAGAAACAGACCGACATCAACGATTGACTTGCTCACGCAGATCGAGATCCACACCCACAGGAACCACACCGCTAGAAAGCAATCGCATGTCTGCACCCGTTCGCGTCGCCGTGCTTGGCCTGGGCCAGCGCGGCCTCCAGCATCTCACCCACGTTTGGCGGCTCCAAGAGCAGGGGCTGGCCGAGGTCGTCGCCCTGGGCGATGCCTTTGCCGACAATCTGGCCGAAGCCAAGCTGCAGAAGTTTGTGCCCGGCTTCGCCAGCGGCAACATCCGCATGACCACCGATTTTGACGCCCTGCTCGATACGGCCCCCGATGCGCTCTATGTCTGCATTCCACCCAACCTGCACGCCGGGCAAGTGGTGCGCGCCGCCCAAGCGGGGATCCATCTCTTTGTCGAAAAACCGATGAGCCTCTATCTCGACGAAGCGATCGAGATGGACCAGGCGATCCGCGACGCAGGCATCCTGGCCGCGGTCGGCTTCCAGCAGCGTTATGAGGCGCGCCATGAGACCGTGCGCGACTTCCTGGCCGACAAGCGCGTGGTGATGACGACCTACACCCTACACGCTCCGCTGGAAGGCCACAGCGTCAAGCACATGCACACTGAGAGCGCAGGCGGCCCGGCCAACCGCGTGTGGACGGCGAGCCGCGCCTGGTCGGGCACGACCATGGTCGAGGCGGGCATCCACCCGCTGGACCTCTGGCGTTACTGGCTGGGCGATGTGGAATGGGTGCAGGCGGTCTATGTCCACCGCCCCCCCGCCGATGTGATCGACGGCGCCGACAACCCCTATGCCTATACGGCGCTGTTTGGCTTTGCATCGGGCGCGGTGGGCAATATCACGCTCTCGCGGCTGCGCCGCGTCTATCATTCAGACTTCGGCCACCGCCTGCTGTGGACTGAAGGCCAGTTGCACCTCGAACCGGCCGAACTGGTCGCCTATCACTACGATGGCCCCTACCCGCCGCAGCAGACGCCAAGCGTGAACGAGGTGCGGCACACGTTGCCCACGCCGCCGGCCAATAACGCCACCTATGAGATCAGCCGCGCCTTTATCCAGGCCATCGCCGAGCGTGCGCCGCAGTGGATCCGCTCGCCCTTTGGCGACGCCATGAACAGCTTGGCCGCGGTGCTGGCGGCCAACGTCTCCGATGAGTTGGGCGGCCAGCGCGTCGACGTCGGCGAACTGCTGACCGGCGGGCGCTACGCCCGCTTCCGGGCGCGCCTCGTGGAGGAGGTTCGATGAAGATTCTGATCTATCCTGCGCTTTCGGCGGAGGCGGTGGCCGACCTGCGCACCGTAGCAGGCGATGCCGAGATCGCCAACGCCCAGAGTGAAGCCGAGGCGCGCGCCGCCATCGTCGACGCCGACGGCATGATCGGCACGATCACGCCCGACCTGCTGGGCCGCGCCACGCGGCTGCGCTGGCTGCAGACGCCCATCGCCGGGCTGGAGCACTATATGTTCCCGGCCTTGGTCGAAGCCGACCTCACGCTGACCAACATGGCGGGCATCTACAGCGACCAGATCGCCGACCAGGCGCTGGCCTATATCCTCATGTTCGCCCGCGGCATGCACCTCTATCTGCGCCGCCAACTCCAGCATAACTGGCAGACCGGCGCGCCGGTCGTCCACCTGGCCGATCAGACGCTCGGCATCGTCGGGCTGGGGGGTATCGGCGCCGAGGTCGCCAAGCGCGGCCACGCGCTCGGGATGCGCGTCATCGCCGTCGAGCCGCGCCCGCGGCCCAACCAGCCCTTTGTGGATGAGCTGTGGGGCCAGGATCAGCTGGACGACTTGCTGGCCGCCGCCGATTTCCTGGTGCTGTGCGTGCCCCACACGCCCGAAACCGTCAAGCTGATCCGCGCCGCCCAGTTGCAGCGCATGAAGCGCACGGCCTATCTGATCAACATCTCGCGCGGGGTGGTGGTCGACCTGGCCGACCTGACCGCGGCGCTGCAGAACGGCGTCATCGCCGGGGCCGGGCTGGATGTCTACGAAGTCGAACCCCTGCCCGCCGACCACCCGCTGTGGGATCAGGAAAATGCCATCCTGACGCCGCATGTAGCCGCGGCCAGCCCGCACGTCGCGCCGCGGCGGCAGGCCGTCTTTAAAGAAAACTTGCGCCGCTTCCTGGCCGGCGAACCGCTGCACAACGTGGTCGACAAGCGGCTCTGGTATTGACCCATTGAGCTAACCCTAGGTATCCGTACCGGCCATCTCCTCCAGAAAGGCGATGCTGGTGCGGATACCCCGGTAGAAGTTAGGCAGATAGAACTTCTCGTTGGGCGCGTGCAAGTTGTCGTCGGGCAGGCCAAACCCCATCAGCACCACGGGCAGGTTCAATGCCTCCTGCAGGACGTTGACCACCGGAATACCGCCCCCCTCCAGCGTGTAGACCGGCTCCTTGCCAAAGACGAGAGCATAGGCGCGCGCCGCCGCCTGGATGGCGGGCGTGTCATAGGGGGTGAGAAAGGCATGGCTGCCGCGCGTGCCGGTCACCTCGACCTTGACGGTCGGCGGGGCAAGCCGCTGCAGATGGCGCGTCACCAACTCCCCGATGCGGGCTGGGTCTTGATACGGCACCAGGCGACAACTGATCTTGGCGTGGGCCTGGCAGGGGATCACCGTCTTGAAGCCTTCGCCGATAAAGCCGCCCCACATGCCGTTGATCTCCAGGGTAGGCCGTGCGCCCGTCCGCTCGACCACGCTGTACTCCGGCTCGCCATAGACCGCGGGTGCACCGCTCTCCGCCAAAATCTCGGCTTCGCCATAGGGCAGCCGCGCCAGGCGGCCCCGTTCCTCGGCGCTGAGGACACGCACCTCGTCATAGAACCCCGGCACGGTGATACGCCCCTGCGCGTCGTGCAGTTGCGCCAGCAGCTCGGCCAGCGCCTGGTTGGCGTTGTGGATCGCGCCGCCATAGCTGCCGCTGTGCAGGTCATGATCGGCGGTGGTGACCGTGACCTCCGCCGTCCACATGCCGCGCAGCCCATAGAGGACGGCGGGTTGGTCGGGGGCCAGAATATGGCTGTCGGAGATCAGCGCGGCGTCGGCGGCCAGCTTGGCGGCATGGGCAGGGACATATTGGCGGATGGCGCGGCTGCCCGATTCTTCTTCGCCCTCCACCAAAAATTTGACGTTGACGGGCAGCCCGCCGCGGGTCTGCAGCAGCGCTTCGACCGCTTTGACGTGCAGAAAGGTCTGCCCCTTGTCGTCCGATGCGCCGCGCGCATACAGGTTCTCCCCGCGCACAGTCGGCTCAAAGGGAGGTGTGGCCCAGAGATGCAGCGGGTCCACCGGCTGCACGTCGAAATGGCCATAGATCAGCACGGTGGGCTGATCGGGGCCGGCATGGAGCCAGTCGGCGTAGACCATCGGCTGCGTCTCGGTCTCGATCAGTTCCACATGCTCCAGCCCAGCCTGGCGCATCTGCGCCATGAGCCAGGTCGCGGCCTGTTTGACGTCGGCCTTGTGGCCGGCCAAGGTGCTGATGCTGGGGATGCGCAGCCATGCCTGCAACTCGGCCAACTGGCGCGGCCGGGCCTCCTCAAGATAGGTAGTCAGTGCGTCTTCCATCGTCGCTTGCCTGGTTGAATCCATTCGTCGCTGAAAACAAAGTAACCGGCACTTCGGAAAGTGCCGGTCACTGAGGCTCAAATCCCCAAGACAAATTCGCTGCGCGCCGCAGGTTGTTAGCTGACCAGCCGCGCGTTCAAGGTGATGTCGCCCACCGCGGCCAGCGCCTTGGAGACGGGGCAGCCCGTCTTGGCCTGTTCGGCCAGTTCGTTGAACTTGGCCTCGTCGATGCCGGGGACCTGCGCCTCGGTGTCGAGTTCGATCTTGGTGATCGTCGGGCCGGCGCCCAGATGCACGGTGGCGGTGGTGTGGATCTGGGTGGGCTTGAAGCCGTTGTTGGTGAGCAGAGCCGACAGGAACATCGAATAACAGCCGGCATGGGCCGCGCCGATCAGTTGTTCGGGATTGGTGCCTGCGCCGGTCTCAAAGCGCGAGGCATAGGTGTAGGGGCCTTCATAATAGCCATCCCCTACCGTCATGGTGCCGCTGCCCTCCTTGAGGGTGCCGCGCCAAATAGCCTCTGACTTGTTTACAGCCACGATGTCACTCCTTTTGTGGTATGGTGGAGAGGGGAGGCGATACCGCTTCTCCCTCTTGAGGCGCTGTGTGCCCTTGGCAGTATACACGATGCCAGGGGGCTGTCAACGCTAGCAAGCTTACAAGTCGCCTCAACAGGCGCTGCGAATCTTTCTAGCTATGGCCTGCGCAGCCGGCAACGACCCTTAGCCGAACTGGATACCTTGGGCCAGCGGCAGGTCGGTAGACCAGTTGATGGTATTGGTCTGGCGGCGCATATAGGCTTTCCAGGCATCCGAGCCGGACTCGCGCCCCCCGCCGGTCTCCTTCTCGCCGCCAAAGGCCCCGCCGATCTCGGCCCCGCTGGTGCCGATGTTGACGTTGGCAATGCCGCAGTCCGAGCCGGCTGCCGAAAGAAACTGTTCGCTCGTCAGCAGGCTGGTGGTGAAGATCGCGCTCGACAGCCCTTGCGGCACATCGTTGTGGAGCGCGATCGCCTCGTCCAGGTCATCATAGCCCATGATATAGAGGATGGGCGCAAAGGTCTCTTCACAGACGAGCGGCGTTTGACCGGGCATGCGCACGATGGCCGGCTCGACAAAATGCGGGCCGATCTCCGGGCGGGCATGGCCGCCGGTGACCACAACACCGCCCTGGCTGCGCGCCGCGTCGAGCGCAGCCATCATCTTCTCCACGGCGGCGGCGTTGACCAGCGGCCCCATCAGCGTGCCGGGCCGGAGCGGGTCGCCGATGGGCACGGTCTGATAGGCGCGCACCAGCCGGTCGGTCAGCTCGTCGATCACCGACGTATGGGCGATGATGCGGCGCGTCGAGGTGCAGCGCTGCCCCGCCGTGCCGACCGCGCCAAAGACAATGGCGCGCGTTGCCAGGTCGAGGTTGGCGTCGGGCGCGACGATGATGGCGTTGTTGCCGCCCAGTTCCAGCAGGCTGCGCCCCAGACGCCGCGCCACCGCCTGCGCCACATGTCGCCCCACGCGGATCGAGCCGGTGAAGCTGATCAGCGGCAGGCGCGGGTCGTTGATCAACGCCTCGCCCACCTCCTCATTCGGGCCAATCGCCAGCGTAAAGATACCCGTCAAGCCGTGGTCGGCCATGACGCGATTACAGATATGCTGCACCGCCAGCGACACCAGCGGCGTCACCGGCGAGGGCTTCCAGACCATCGTGTCGCCGCAGACCGCGGCGATGGCCGCATTCCACGACCAAACCGCCACCGGAAAGTTAAAGGCGGTGATGATCCCGATCGGGCCGAGCGGATGCCACTGCTCTAACATGCGATGATAGGGGCGTTCCGAATGCATCGAAAGGCCGTAGAGCTGGCGCGACAGCCCCAAGGCAAAGTCGCAGATATCGATCATCTCCTGCACTTCGCCGATGCCTTCGACGCGGATCTTGCCCATCTCCAGCGTGACCATCTCGCCCAACGGCTCCACCAGCTCACGCAGGGCGCTGCCCAGGTCGCGCACCAGCAGGCCGCGCTTGGGCGCCGGCGCCATGCGCCAATCGCAAAAAGCTTGCTGCGCCGCCGCGGCCACGCGGTCATAGGTGGCGGCGGTGGCTTGCACCACACTCGCGATCGGCTCGCCGGTCGTGGGGTTGTAGGAGACCAGCCGCGCCCCTTTCGGGTCCTCGATCCAGCCGCCGGGACCTGTACACGCGCCGGCGTTGACCTCCTGAAGATGTAGCTTTTCCAACAGAGCGTGCATGCGTGAAACCTCCTCGTACAACGGGGATACAGATAGACAGGGCCAGTTCAACCGGCGCGGGCGCGCCCGGCAAAATAAAGCTCATTTGACAAGAGTCTCTCCTGGCTTCATTATATATCAGCCGGTCGAGATAGACCGGCGGGCGGCCCCTGCACTTGACCCACGGCTGAAGCTGCTCTGGAGAGAACAAGATGGAGACATCCAAGCCCCGTTGCCAGGCTATCACCAAAGCCGGCACGCCCTGCAAAAACACGGCCCAGCCCGGGTCGAACTTCTGCGCGGTACACCTGCGCGCCGGCGCAGCCCAAGCGGCCGCTGCGCAGCCGGAGGCTGCCACATCCCCCGTACCCGCCGCCACCCCGCCCAAACCCGCCGCGCCCGACGGCTTGGGCGAGGCCAGCACCGACCTGCTGCTCCAAGAGTTAGAGGCACTGGCGCGCGAGATCCAACGGCGCATGAATATCGAGCCGATGTCGCCAGCCCAGGTCGTGGGACTGTTTAACAAGAGCGTAGGCCGTTTCGCGCCCGAAGTCCCGCGCGAGGTGCTGCGCGACCTGGAGCGCAATCTGGAAGGCTCTTCCTTCAAAGACCTCGTCGACCCGGAAACGCTCAAAGGGCTGTGGTATGTGATGAGCTATTCCGTGCAAGGGGCATCCCAAGCCACACGCCAGCGCATCTATGCCCAACTGAGCGCACTGCCCGGCTTTGAAGCGCTGGCCGATCTGGCCGGCAACCTCGAAGGCGCCACCCCGCGCGACCTCGTCGACCCGGCGACCTGGAAAGGCTTCTGGTATATCCTGAACCACACCGCCCAACAGCAACTTGCCAGCGCCAAACGCCGTGTCTTGGGACCGCGTGACCCAGCAGACTCATAGCCACTTCTCGGCCACTCTCCTCCACTCTTCGAGACCTGCCTGCTGCCCGGCCCGCGCCGGGCACAGCGACCCAAACCCGACCCATCATCCACACGACGAACAGCAAACCAGCACGCGAGGAACCTATGCAGATTCTGATCCACTACCCGTTCACGCCTGAACAGATCGAGGCGTTCCAGCAGGTTGCGGCCCAATGCGGCGGCCACACAGTGGTTCACGCCGCCGACGAAGCGGCTGCGCTGGCCGCCGCACCCGATGCCGAGGTCATTCTCGGCTATTTTCCGCCCAGTGTCTGTGCCGCGGCTCCCCGCTTGCGCTGGATCCAATCCTTTAGCGCGGGCATGGACAAATTCCTCTTTCCGGAGATCATCGCGCGCGACGAGGTGCAGATCAGCAACGTCGCCGGGCTGTATGCCAGCCAGGGGGGTGAACATGCCTGGGCGCTGCTGCTGGCGCTGACCCGGCAGATCCCCCTGGCCGTCCACAACAAGGACAAACATCGCTGGGCCGGCGAACCGGTGATCGAGGTGACAGGCAGCACGCTCGGCGTCATCGGCATGGGCGGTTTTGGCATGGAGATCGCCAAGCGCGCCCAAGGCTATGACATGACCGTGATCGCCGTCGACGCGGTGCGGACGCAAGCGCCCAGCTATGTGGCAGAGTTGAAGCCCGCCACGCGCCAGAACTTGCACGACCTGCTGCGCCGCTCCGACATCGTGATGACGGCCTGCCCGCTGACCGCGGAGACCTATCATCTGATCAGCCGCGAGGAGCTGGCGCTGATGAAGCCAAGCGCCTATCTGATCAACGTCACGCGCGGGGGCATCGTCGACGAAGCGGCGCTGATCGACGCGCTCAACGCCGGGCAGATCGCCGGAGCCGGGTTGGATGTGGTGGAGAAGGAGCCGCTGTCGCCCGATCACCCGTTGTGGGATGCGCCTAATCTGATCCTGACCCCGCACCGTGCGGGCGCGTCACAGCACCGCCCGCGCAAGATCTTCGAGTTCTTTATGCAGAACCTGGAGCGTTATCTACAGGGAGAGCGCCCTGCCAACCTGATCGACAAACGGCGCGGCTTCTGACGTGAGGCATCCCGCGCATTGGTGTGCGCCCGTCGGCGTACACGCCCACCGCCCGAGGCTAAAGCCGTCGGGCTAAAGAACAACGCCCCGTCAACGGGGCAGGCC
>QEUY01000115.1 GCA_003577365.1 Chloroflexota bacterium
GGCGCGGCAGGAGATCTTCGGCGATATTCTGGACGAATACGAGCGCACCAAACAACTGGTGTTGGCGGTGACCGGTTACGGCGAACTGCTGGAAAACGAACAGTGGCTGCAGCGCAGCATCAAGCTGCGCAATCCCTATGTGGACCCGCTCAACTATATTCAGGTGGCCCTGCTCGAGCGGCTGCGCCAACAGCCCGACGCCCCCAACGCCGACAGCATGCGCGACGCCGTGTTGCTCTCGGTGAATGGCGTCGCCGCAGGGCTGCAAAATACGGGATGATTGTCAACGCACTCTCGAAGCGGCCTGATCGTATGGAGGCAAAGGCTGTGAATGAATTCTTGGCCGGCGTGGACGGTCTATTGATCGATATAGACGGCGTCCTGATCCGTGGGAGCGAGGTGATTCCGGGCGCGATAGAGGCCATTGAGGCGCTTCGCGCCCGGCAGATTCCCTTTCGTTTTATGACCAATACCACCATCTACTGCCGCCACAGCCTGGTGGAGCGGATGGTGGCGCGGGGGATTCCCATTCGGGAATCGGAACTCTTTACCGCGACCTATGCCGCGGCCCAATATCTCCGCAGCCAAGACGCGCACAGCTACTATCCGCTGCTCTTGCCCGACGCCCAACTGGAGTTCGACGGGATCGAGGTCGACGAAGAGACGCCGGAGTTTGTGGTGGTGGGCGACATGGGGGCCAGCTTTACCTTTGTGCGGCTGAACCGCGCCTTTCGCGCCCTGCTCAACGGCGCGCGGCTGGTGGCGCTGCACAAGAAACGTTCCTGGCGTTCCGAGGAAGGGCTTTTTATGGACGCCGGGCCGTTTGTGGTGGCGCTGGAATATGCGGCAGAAGTGGGCGCGAGCGTGATCGGCAAACCCAGCCCGACCTATTTCCAGATGGTGCTGGATGACCTGGGGCTGCCGCCCGGCCGCGTCGCCGTGATCGGCGACGACATCGAAGCCGATGTGCGCGGGGCGCAGCTCATGGGCATGCAGGGCTGGCTGGTCAAATCGGGCCGCTTCCGGCGTGAGGACTTGGGCCGCGGCATCTGGCCCGACCGGCTGCTGGAGAATATCGCCGATCTGGTCCATCCTGCCTGAACGAGTGGGTCGAGGCCGCCGGCAGTCGACCTGCCGCCGGCGACCAGAAAGAAGATAACCATGAACTCGCAACGCATCTCGCTCTATGACACCACGCTGCGCGACGGCACCCAAGGCGAAGGGGTCTCGCTCAGTTGTGATGACAAGCTACGCATCGCCCGCCGGCTCGACGAGTTTGGCGTGGACTATATCGAGGGGGGGTGGCCTGGCTCGAACCCCAAGGACATGGAGTTTTTTGAGCGCGCCCAGCATGAGCTGAATCTGAAACACGCCAAGATCGCCGCCTTTGGCTCCACCTGCCGCGCCGGGGTGGACCCTGCCGGCGACCCGCAGGTACAGCTCTTGCTCCAAGCCAATACGCCGGTCGTCGCCATTTTCGGCAAGACGTCGGAGCTGCATGTGGCCGAAGTGTTGCGCACCACGCTGGAAGAAAACCTGCGCATGATCCGCGAGACCGTGCGCTACATCAAGCGCCACGGCAAGGAGGTCGTCTACGACGCCGAACATTTCTTTGATGGCTACAAGCTGAACCCTGAATATGCGCTCGCCACGCTGCAAGCGGCCATCCTGGGCGGGGCCGACAGCCTGGGGCTGTGCGATACCAACGGCGGCTGTCTGCCCTGGGAAGTGGGCGAGATGGTGGACGTCGTGCGCCGCGAGGTGTTGGGGCTAGACGACGGCGCCGCGTCCTCGGCCACGGGCCGCACGCCGGCCAGCCGCGTCGTGCTGGGCATCCACGCCCACAACGACAGCGAGACAGGCGTCGCCAACACGCTGCAAGCCGTGCGCCACGGCTGCACCCAGGTGCAGGGGACGATCAACGGCTATGGCGAACGCTGCGGCAATGCCAACCTGGTCAGTATCATTCCCGACTTGCAGTTAAAGATGGGCTATGACGTGCTGGCGCCGGACAAGCTGGCCCAACTGACCGACCTGAGCCGCTTTGTGAGCGAGCTGGCCAATCTCAACCCCGACAGCCATGCGCCCTTTGTGGGCAGCAGCGCCTTTGCCCATAAGGGCGGCACGCATGTCAACGCTGTGGTGAAATACACTATGAGCTACCAACATATCGACCCTGCGCTGGTGGGCAACGAGACGCGCGTCTTGGTCAGCGAGTTGAGCGGCAAGGACAATATCTCGGTCAAACGCAAGGAGTTTGGGCTGGAGGGGTTGAGCCAAGCCGAGGAACGCCAGGTCTTGCAGAAGATCAAGGAGCTGGAGAACGCGGGCTTTGCCTTTGAAAGCGCCGAAGCCAGTGTAGAGATGCTGCTGCGCCGCATCCGGCCCGGCTATCGCGCGCCCTTCACCTTGATCGACTATACCGCCAACGTGGAACACCGTTCGGGGCGCGGCATGTTCTCGGAGGCGACGGTCAAGGTGCGGGTGGGCGATGAGGTCTATCATGAGGTCGCCGAGGGCAACGGCCCAGTCAACGCCATGAACCTGGCGCTGCGCAAGGCGATCCAGCAGTTGTATCCGGGGCTGGCGAACGTGCATCTGACCGACTATAAGGTGCGTATCTTGGACAGCGCCAGCGGCACGGCGGCGATGGTACGCGTCCTCATCGACAGCACCGACGGCGAACGCTCTTGGACGACGGTGGGGGCCAGCACCAACATCATCGAAGCCAGTTGGCTGGCGCTGGCCGACTCGGTCGAGTACTATATCTTGACCCACGGCGAAAGGCAGACCCAGCCCGCCGCGGTCTCAGCGTAAGAGAACTAACCGCAGAGGGCGCAAAGAACGCAAAGTCCAGAGCAGAGAAGATAGCATAAATACAGAAGATCCTGTAACAGAAGGAGAAGATGGAATGGCGGTCACAACCGTGAACGGCCTCAACAAATACAGCCGCGTGCTGACGCAGACCCGCTCGCAGGTCGGCTCGCAGGCCATGCTCTATGGCGTGGGGCTGACCGATGAAGATATGAAGAAACCCCAGGTGGGCATCGCCAGCATGGGCTGGGAGGGCAACACCTGCAATATGCATCTCAACGACCTGGCGCGAGAGGTCAAGCAGGGGGCCAACGCTGCCGGGCTGGTGGGGCTGATCTTCCACACCATCGGCGTGAGCGACGGCATCTCGATGGGCACCGAGGGCATGAAATGCTCGCTGCTCTCGCGCGACATCATCGCCGACTCGATCGAGACGGTGATGCGCGCCCAGTACTACGACGCCAACGTCTCGATCCCCGGCTGTGACAAAAACATGCCGGGCGCGGTGATGGCGATCGCGCGCCTCAACCGGCCCAGCATTGTCGTCTATGGCGGCACGATCCGCCCCGGCCATCTGGGCGACAAAAAGCTGGACATCGTCTCCGCCTTCGAAGCCTACGGCCAGTGGCTTGCCAAGGAGATTACCGAGGAAGAACTCAAGGCCGTGCTGCAGCATGCCTGCCCCGGTGCGGGCGCGTGCGGCGGCATGTATACCGCCAACACCATGGCCTCGGCCATCGAAACCCTGGGGCTGAGCCTGCCCTACAGCTCGTCAATCCCGGCCACCGACCCGGCCAAGGTCGAGGAATGCCACCGTGTTGGCCCGGCGTTGATGCACCTGCTGGAGCGCGACATCAAGCCCAGCGACATCCTGACGCGCCAGGCGTTTGAGAACGCCATCGCCGTGGTCATCGCCCTGGGCGGCTCTACCAACGCGGTCATGCACCTGATCGCCATGGCGCGCGCCGCCGATGTGCCGCTGACGATTGACGACTTCCAGGCCGTCTCCGACCGCACGCCGCTGCTGGCCGACCTCAAGCCGTCGGGCAAGTATGTGATGGAAGAACTCTATGACGTGGGCGGCGTGCCCGCAGTGCAGCGGCTGCTGCTGCGCGAAGGGCTGCTGCATGGCGACTGCATGACCGTGACCGGCAAGACGCTGGCCGAAAACTTGGCCGACCTGCCCGACCTGCAGGAGGGACAGAAGGTCATCTGCCCCATCAGCCAGCCGATCAAGCCGACCGGCCATCTGCAGATCCTCTATGGCAATCTTGCCACCGAAGGCGCGGTCGCCAAGATCACGGGCAAGGAAGGGCTGCGCTTCACCGGCCCGGCCAAAGTCTTTGATTCGGAAGAGCTGACGTTGGAGGCGATCCAGCAGGGCCGCGTGACCCACGGCGACGTGGTGGTGATCCGCTATGAAGGCCCCAAGGGCGGCCCAGGGATGCGCGAGATGCTCTCGATCACGTCGGCGATCATGGGCGCGGGGTTGGGTAAGACCGTGGCGCTGATCACCGATGGTCGTTTCTCCGGCGGCACGCATGGCTTTGTCGTCGGCCACATCACGCCCGAAGCCTATATGGGCGGCGGGCTGGCGTTGCTGCGCGACGGCGATATTATCACCATCGACGCCGAGAAGAATACGCTCGACGCCGATGTCAGCGAAGAGGAGTTCGCCCGCCGCCGCGCCGCCTGGCAGACGCCCGCGCCCAAGTTCACCAAGGGGGTGCTCTGGAAATACATGAAGACGGTCTCGTCGGCCTCCGAGGGCTGCATCACGGACGCGTAGGAGAGATTCACCGCAGAGTCGCCAAGGGCGCAAAGGCCAGAGCGGAGAGCAGAAGAGAAAGACGCAGAGGGGGAGGCGCGCCTCCCCCTCTGCGTTAGGCTGCCATCTGCTGTTACATGGTCATGGGATCATTCGAATCAACCTAGTGCGCCTGGGCTGTCAACATCGTTAGCCCGTCGCCAAACCAGACACTCCCATGCACGGGGATGCTCACTTTCGCCTGCGGGATCACCCCCGTG
Source organism: Chloroflexota bacterium (assembly GCA_003577365.1). Classification (GTDB taxonomy): domain Bacteria; phylum Chloroflexota; class Anaerolineae; order Caldilineales; family Caldilineaceae; genus QEUY01. The sequence goes on from QEUY01000115.1 coordinate 4,843, forward strand.
TGAGGGCTGGATACATGCTCCAGTCCATCGTCAAACCAGATGCTGCCATGCGGAGGAATGTTCACTCCTGTCTGCGGGCCGGAGAAACGCTCCAGCCCGTCGCCAAACCAGATGCTGCCATGCGCGGGTAGGGGCGCAGCCGGCAACTTTGCGTCGTGCGCGGCGAACACAGTCGCAGCCGATAGCATCGTCAGCATAATGGCCGTCGCTAGGATCAAGCTCGGTTTCATGGGTCCCTCTCTGTCTATATGACGCGCGGTTGGCAGACATTCTGCCAGCCCACTAAACGCTGGGCTTGCGCAAGTTCCGATATGACTTTTTTCGCCCGGATTGACAAAGCCCCCGCGCCCTGCGTATGATCCAGGACATTAGTTCCACCCATTTACCTCACCCAGCACCACAGCAAGGAGGGGCCATGCGTCTGCAAGGCAAAGTCGCCATTGTCACCGGAGCCGCCAGCGGCATTGGCCGCGCCACCGCGCTGCGTTTTGCCCAGGAGGGGGCCAGGGTGGTGGTAGCCGACATCAACACCGCGGGCGCTGCCGCCTGCGCCGAATTGATCCACCAACAGGGCGGCACGGCGACCTTTATCGCCACTGATGTAGCTAGCGAGGCTGATATCCAGGCGATGATCCAGACCGCGGTGACGCTCTATGGCGGGCTGGATATTCTGCACAACAACGCCTATTGGACCGAGGCGCGCACCGCCTTGGAGACGACGCTCGACAACTGGCAGCGCACGATCGACGTGACGCTGCGCGCCGTCTGGCTGGCCGCCAAAGCCGCCACACCCCATCTGCAGGCGCGCGGCGGGGGCGTGATCCTCAACACGGCCTCGGTCCACAGCGTAGTCGGCGTGCCGGGCTATGCCGCCTATCAAGCGGCCAAGGGCGGCGTGCTGTCGTTGACGCGTGCCCTCGCGCTTGAGCTTGCCCCGCGCATCCGCGTGGTGGCGATCCTCCCCGGCGCGATCGACACGCCCGCCGTGCGTATCAGTTCAGACTTGACGGTCGACAAGCTGATCCAAGACATCCCGCTGCAGCGGCTGGGCAAGCCGGAGGAGATCGCGGCCACCGCCGCCTTTCTTGCCTCCGACGAAGCCGCCTACATCACCGGCACAGGCATCGTGGTGGACGGCGGCTATACGACGCCGTAAAGGAGATTTACCGCAAAGGGCGCAGAGGACGCAAAGAGAGGGGAAGCATAGGTGCGCTTTTCCAAGCGCACGCTCTGGATGGCTGCATCCGTTGGCATGCACGCTCCAGCGCGCCATTCGGCGGCTGTGCTGCCACTTCGTGAGGTGCACCGAAAACCGCTGCTACGATCCTTTTGTGACTTCTTCCTCTGGATTCCTCTGGACTTTACGTGCTTTGCGCCCTTTGCGGTGAACATTTTTGTAGGAGGAACCCATGAAAGCAGCCGTGTGGCATGCGCGCAACGATATTCGGGTCGAGGAGGTGCCGGAGCCGGGCGCGCCGGGGCCGGGTGAGGTGGTGATCCGCGTGGGCGCGGCGGGCATCTGCGGCACCGACCTGGAGGAATATCGCGCCGGGCCGCTTTTTATCCCGGTAGGCGAACCCAATCCGTTGACCGGGCGCATGGCCCCGCTTATCCTCGGCCATGAGTTCGCCGGCGAGGTGATCGAGGTGGGGCGCGGCGTCACAGCCTTCAAGGTAGGCGACCGGCTGGCCCCGGATGTGCTGATCACCTGCGGCGAGTGCTACTGGTGCCAACGCCACCAACTCAGCCTGTGCGACAAGCTGGCCGCGCTGGGGCTGATGGGCGACGGCGGGCTGGCCGAATATTGCCGCCTGCCCGTGCAGATGGCGGTGAAGCTGCCCAATGGCTTGTCCGACGACCACGCTGCCATGGCCGAACCGCTCTCGGTGGCGGTGCGCGCCGTGCGCCGCGGGCGCATGTTGGCGGGCGAGACGGTCGCCGTCTTTGGCGGCGGTACGATCGGCCTCTTCTGCCTCCAGGTGGCGCGGGCGGCGGGCGCAGGCGAGGTCTTTGTGGTGGAGCCGCTGCCCAACCGCCGTGAGTTGGCGATGCAGTTGGGCGCAAGTGACGTGATCAACCCGCTGACCACCGACCCAGTGGCGGCGCTGCACCATTGGACGCGCGGCATCGGCCCCGATCTGGTGCTGGAGGCCTCCGGCGCGACGTCGGTGACGCCGGTGGCCGTGGCCGCGGCGCGCAAGGGCGGGCGCATTGTGCTGGTCGGTCTGCCCGTCGCCGCCACCTCGTTTAACTTCTTTCAGGTTGTCGCCGGCGAGAAGGAGATCATCGGCTCGCTCAGCCATATCTACGACGAGGACTATGCCACGGCCATCCGCTGGTTGGGCGACGGCCGCGTGCTGGCCGAACCGCTGATCTCGGCGCGCATCCCCCTGGACGCGCTCTTGGTCGACGGGCTGGCGCGGCTGGAGCATCGCCCGTCCGAAACCCTGAAGGTCATTATCCATCCCCACGCCTAACCGGCTCACCCGTTCACGAACCTAAAGGAAACGCCATGGATTTTGTCGCACCCGAAACGATCGGGCTGGACCCCGACCGGCTGGCCCGTGCCTATGCTTTTTTGGATGACGCCGTCGCCGCCGATACGCTTCCCGCCGCGGCGCTGCTGGTCGCCCGTCACGGCCAGGCCGTCGCGCCCCACGTCTGCGGGCGGCAATATCTCACGCCCGATTCGCCGCCGATCCACGCCGACACGATCTTCCTGGTGGCGTCGATCACCAAGCCGGTGACGGCCACCGCGGCCATGCTGCTGGTCGAGCGCGGCAAGCTGCTGCTCAACGACCGTGTGGTGGACTATCTGCCTGAATTCGGCGCGCACGGCAAACAGACGGTGCGCATCCGCCATCTGCTGACGCACACCTCCGGGCTGCCCGATATGCTGCCCGACGACCGCGCCTTGCGTCGCCGCCATGCGCCGCTGGATGAGTTTGTACGCCGCATCTGTGAACTGGAATTGGACTTCGAGCCGGGGACGTGCATCCAGTATCAAAGCATGGGGCTGGCGATCTTGGCCGCAATCGTGGAGCGCATCGAAGGGGTGCGGCTGCCGGAGTTCCTGCGCCGCGAGCTGTTCGCTCCGCTGGAGATGCCCGACACCGGGCTGGGCGCAGCCGGGCTAGACGCCAGCCGGATCGCGCATGTGCGTGTGCCACAGGAGATGGCCGATGCCGATTGGGGCTGGAACCAGCCCTATTGGTGGAATTTCGGCGCACCTTGGGGCGGCCTGTTCACCACCGTGCGCGACCTGGCGCGCCTGCTGCAGATGATGCTCAACCAGGGGGCGCTGGAGGGGGCGCGCGTGCTCAGCCCTGCCGGCGCGGCGGAGATGGTGCGCAACCAGACCGAAGCGATGGCGACCCTCTCGCCCGAAGCGCGCTATCAACAGGCGTGGGGGCTGGGTTGGGGCCTGGCTTGGCGGCGGCAGTGGGGGTCGGGCTGGTCCTATTTTGGCGACCTGGTCGCGCCGGAGACCTTTGGGCACAGCGGCGCGACCGGCACCATGGCCTGGGCCGACCCGACGCGCGACCTGATCTGCGTGCTTCTGACCACCGAGCCGGCGGTCAACATTCCGGGTCTACGCGGGCGCTGCTCCAACCTGGTGGCCGCGGCGATATGAGGCAGTGGGCAGGTAGGGACAGAGATATTCACCGCAAAGGGCGCAAAGGCCAGAGACAGAAAGAGAGTAGGGAGCGGGGGCAGAATCTACCTTCTGG
>QEUY01000116.1 GCA_003577365.1 Chloroflexota bacterium
GGAGCTGCTGGTGATCTGTCATGGCGGGCCGCTGGACGAGCCGGAGAATGTGGGCGAGGCCTTGCGGCGTATGCCGGGTGTGGACGGCTTTTTTGGCGCTTCGAGCATCGAGCGGCTGCCCACCGAGCGCGCCATCACCGCCCAAGTGCGCGCCTTCAAAGCCCTGCCGCTCGGCTGAGAGGGCGGGCGGCCCCGACGACCCTGCCTGTCCGGGTCTGGGAATAGGAGATAGAAGATAGAAAATAGACCAGACCAGGCCCCCGTGCCTGTCCGTGGGGAGCGGGGACAGAACCCCGCGCGTGCCGCTTGGCCTCCGCCCCGACTCCCCTTTGGCACAGCCGCCAGCGGCGGCACTGCCCATGGCCTTTCTCCCTTCTGCCTTACGCCGGCGTCTCGCCCACCCAGTGGACCCAGGGCAGGTGGCCGCGCACGGCGGTGTAGAGCTTGCGGTCGGCGGTCCAGAAGTCGTAGGCGCGGGATTGGTTGAACTGTTTGGCCAGCTCCCAGGCCAGGCGAAAGAGGGCGGGGCGCTGCGACAGGTGGATCTCCATCTGTAGAAACTGCGCAAAGGCCTGCTCCCCCTGCGCCGGTGTGATGCGTTTGAGATAGACGTAGCGGCGCAAGCTGGCGGTGACCTCAAACGCCAGCAGCGAGGGCGCAATCGCGGCACGCTGCTCTTGCTGCCATGCCCCCCACAGCGCCAGGGCCTGCTCGGTCAACGGCTCCGGAACCAGGATGCGCAGGATCAGGCTGGCGTCAACGCAGACCGTTGGGTGCATTGTCGAGTGCATTGTCGAGTTCACGATCGCGCTCGTCCCGCATCTGCTCTAGCTCGGCGTCTACGTCGATCCATGCGCCGCCGCGGTGGGCCAGGATCGCCTGATGCAGCGCCCGAATCTCGGCCAGCCACGCCTCGGCATTCTGGTTCTCCGGCGTGATCGGGATCGTGACGGCGGCGGCGTCGAGCAGGCCGTCGTCGGCCAGCTGCTGCTCGATGGCGCGCAGACAGTACTCGGTGACGGGCAGGTTGGCTTTGGCCGCGGCCAGCTCGATGCGGCGCTTGGTCTCGGCGTCGGCATAGACCTGGATGCGTTGTTTATTCATATGCTTCACCTCCACAGGGAGTGTAACAGTTTGACACCATAGCGTCAAGCCGGTAACGGCGAGATGTCTGCGCTGTGCTCTTCGCATAGACAGCGAAAGCGGCCAACGCAAAAAGTTGCGCTGCACGTCGGTCGAGCGCAAGGTCACTGGTTGATGATATACTTGATACAGAGACGCCGCGAAGTCAGCGTCAGGAAGTAAGTCAGGAAAGTGATACGATGGCTGAAGAACCGAGACGCATTCCGTTTGAGGAGTTCGCCGACAACCTCTCCCGCCTCTTTGCGCAGGTGATCCACAACCAGGAAGCGCTTCTGGTCGAGGGAGAGGACGGCGCGCTGGTCGAGGTGAAGCCGGTTGCCCCGGCCAGCCCCCCCCGGCGGCTCGTCCCGGAGAAAACGGAGACAGAGGCTGCGGAAGACGACGCGGCCTTTCTCTCCGCCGCAGGCGGGTGGGCCGATGTAGATATCGATGCATTTCTGCAGGACATCTACGCCGGCCGCCGCTCCTCGCGCCCGCCGGTTGAGCTATGAGCTATCTGGTCGATACCGGCTGGGTGGTCGAGTATTTGAAGGGCCGTGCGCCTGCCGTGCAGACGCTGCCCGCGCTGCGCCACGCAGGGCTTGCCATCAGCCTCATCACCTAGGGCGAGATCTATGAGGGGATCTATGCCGGGCAAGATCCGGGGCGTCATGAGGCAGTCTTTCTGCGTTTCCTGCGGCGTGCCCAGGTGCTGCCGCTGAACCGCACCATCCTGCGCCGTTTTGCCCACCTGCGGGCGACGCTGCGCGCCCAAGGGCAGCTCATCGGCGACTTGGATCTGCTCATTGCGGCGACGGCCTTGCACCACGACTTGATTCTGATGACCCACAACACGCGCCATTTCAACCGCATCCCCGACCTCAAGCTCTATTCGCAAGCCTAAGCGCGGGGCGAGGCGCACACCATACGCACTCCCTTCGCGCAAAGCATTTGGGTGCGCCCCGGCTTGAGCCGGTCTGCGCTCCAGCCGCAGCCCCAACACGTCGCAGGGGGCGGTGGTGAGCAGCGAAGCGTGACCCAGGCTGCGTTCTCCGCGCTTGCTGTACAGCGCCGGGCAAGACCGATATAATGGGCCGCAGCCTGTAAGAGAAAGTGAGGAAGTCGCCATGCCCCAGACACTCCCATTCCCGATAGCCGAAGCGGATCTGGCTGCGTTCTGCCAACGCTGGCAGATCACAGAGCTGGCCGTTTTCGGTTCGGCCCTGCGCGCTGATTTTGGGCCGCAGAGCGATATCGATCTGCTGGCCACCTTTGCCCCGGAGACGGCATGGAGCTTGCTGGACCATATGCGCATGGAACTGGAATTGGTCGACTTGTTGGCGCGCGATGTCGATTTGATCGATCGCCGCACGGTCGAACAGAGCGCCAGCCCGCAGCGCCGAGCGGAGATTTTGCAGACGGCCCAGGTGATTTCGTCTGCCCCGGAAATTGACCGGGTGGCTGGATGACAAGAGGGCCGGATGACGAGGCGCTAGCCGATCTTGTCCGAGTCGGCCGCCGTATCCAGCTCTTCACCGCAGGGATGACGGCTGAGGAGTTTTTGCTCGATCTCAAGACCCAGGCCGCCGTGCAACATCAACTGCTGGTGCTCGGCGAGGCGGCCAACACCCGGAGATCCCCTGGTCGCCCATGGCACGCATGCGTGACAAACTCATCCATGCCTACGATCTGGTCAGTTTAGAGGAAGTCTGGCAGACGGCGACGAAGGACATTCCAGAGTTGCTCGCCAATCTAGAACGCCTCCTGCCGGGTGGGTCCTAGCCAAGCGCCGGAGCGCAGGCCTCTACCCTGTGCCGTTCGATCAGCCCGGCCTCAAGATCATCTGTCGATTCACCCTACAGCCGTAGCCCTAACACGTCGCAGGGGGCGGTGGTCAGGTCCTGGGCCACGCCCAAGTAACGCTCGGTGGTGAGCAGCGAGCTGTGGCCCAAGCTCAACTGGATCTGTTCGAGCGGCGCGCCGCCCTGGTGCGCCAGCTTGGCAAAGGTGCGGCGCAGGTCGTGCGGGCGCACCTGGACGCCTAATTCCTCGGCATAGACGCGCACCACGCCAAAGACCGCCTGCGCCGACAGCGCGCCCTCCTGCACATGGCCGCCGCGGCGCAGGGCGCGCAGGACCGGCCCCGTGTCGATGCCCGCCGCCGCCGCCCAGCCGTCGACCGCGGCCTTGGCCCAGCCCGGCATGGGCACGCTGCGCGTGCGGTTGCGTTTGCCCACCAGGTCGACGATCACCCAGCGCCCCTCGCGCTGCTGCAGATGGGCGAAGGCCAGGCGCGCCGCCTCCTCGCGGCGCAGCCCGCAGCCGAGCAGCACGGCCAGGAGGGCGCGGTCGCGCAAGCCCTTGACGGTGGTCACGTCGGGCAGGCGCAGCAGGGCTTGGGCCTCGGCTTGGGTCAGCCAGGCGCCCAGGCGTTGGCCGCTGCGGCGCACGCCTTCGACGCGGGCGATGGCCTGGGCCGTGGCCGGGTCGACCAGGCCGTTGTCCGCCGCTTCATAGGCGAACTTGCGCAGGGCGGTGAGCCGCTGGTTGAGGCTGGCGGCGGGCACGCCCTGCTCGCGCAGGTCAGCCACATAGGCCTGCACCACGGCCTTGCTCAGCCGCGGCGCGGCCTGGGCGCGGTACCAGGTGAGAAAATCGCCCAGGGCGCGGGCATAGGCGCGGCGCGTGTGGGGCGAGGTCACGGCGTCGGTGACAAGCCGGATCACCGGCGCCAAGTCGGGCGCGGGGCGGGTCAGGGCCGGGGTCGGCGAGGCTCGCTGTGGATCCATGTCTGCTCCTGGTTTGCTCCGTGTCTGCTGCCGGGCGCACGGCGCTGCGCTGTCTATAGCGAACGATTCTATAGCGAACGATTCTATAGCGAACGATAACAGTCAATATCATACCCTATTTGGCCGCAGACCGCCCCCTATCAAAAGCCCTGTATGGCTCGGCACGTTGGATCCGAGCTGGGTGCGCGTTCAGGCGGGGGCGACCTTTTTTTTCGCTACGCGAAGGGGTGGCGGGCGCAGCGCAGAAAGGCGCGGCTGCGCGCGCTGAATTCGTCGCCGGGGTCGGCCGCGGCTACCCACACGTTGGCATCCACAGTCAGGGGATTCGCGGTGAGCATGGGTTAGCCATGCTCCAGCCGGTTACGCTCTGCGTCGAGCAAGGCGCGACCAGCCGGCCCGGGCGGAGCGTCCTGCATCAGCTCGTCGGCCAGTTGGAGCCAGCCGGCCAACCACGCCTCGGCGTCGTCCGGCTGGGCGGCTCCCCCGCCGCGCCTGCGCCCCTCCAGCCCGGCGCGCACCAGCTCGGTCATCAGGGGGTCGGGTAGTTCAATGGTCGTTTTCATATTTCCATCGTCCCGCCAGCGGCGATATCCGGGGCGGTGCGCTTGCATAGGCACAGTGGCTAGGCCGTCACGCCACGCAAGTTGAGCGTTTCGGCGAAATGGCACGCGGCAAAGCGCCCCGGCTCCACCTCACGTAGGGCCGGGGTCTCGGCGGCGCATTGCGGCTGCGCATAGGGGCAGCGCGGATGAAAGTAACAGCCGCTGGGTGGATTGGCCGGGTCGGGGATCTCACCCTGTAGCACGATACGCCGCGAGTGCTGGGCCGGGTCCGGCTTGGGTACGGACGAAATGAGCGCTTCGGTATAAGGATGCAGGGGGTGGTGGTAGAGCGCGGCCGTCTCCGCCACCTCGACCAGTTTTCCCACATACATGACGGCCACGCGGTCGGCCACATATTCCACCACGCTTAGGTCATGTGAAATAAAGAGATATGTCAGGTTGAGGTCACGCTGCAGGGTCTGCATCAACTTGAGGATCTGGGCGCGCACCGAGACATCGAGCGCTGAGACCGCCTCATCGGCGATGACGATGCGCGGGTCGAGCACAATGGCGCGGGCGATGCCGATGCGCTGGCGCTGCCCGCCGCTGAAGGCGTGCGGGTAGCGGCGCATATATTCGGGGCGCAGCCCCACGCGCTCCAGTGTCTGCGCCACGCGATCCTCCAGCGCCTTGCCGCCGGCCACACGGTTGATGCGCAGCGGCTCGCCCACGATGTCCAGCACAGTCATGCGCGGGTTCAGCGATGAAAAGGGATCCTGGAACATCATGCGGATCTCGCGGCGGTAGGGGCGCAGTCCCTGCTTGTCCTGCTGCGCCAGGTCCACTGTACGGTTATCGCTGGTGCGATAGAGGATCTCGCCGGCGGTGGGCCGGTGGGCGCGCACAATGCAGCGGCCGAGGGTGGTCTTGCCCGAGCCGCTTTCGCCGACCAGCCCCAAAGTCTCCCCAGCCCGGACGGCAAGACTCACATCATCCACGGCGCGTAGCTGGCCGGCCACGCGTGCGAGAAAGCCCTTGCGGATGGGGAAGTATTTCTGCACATGGTTGACGGTCAGGATGGTTTCCTGCCGGCTGGTTTCTGGAGGTGTCTGGATCATACCCTGCCTCATCTCTTCGGTTGGGTGTAGAGGTGGCAGCGCACGCTGCGCCCATCTGGCATCTGGGTGGTCGTCAGCGGACGGGCATCACATACTCCGGGGATCATCTCAGAGCAGCGCGGATGGAAGGGGCAGCCGCTGGGCCGGTTGTATGGGTCGGGTACCATGCCCTCGATTGGCTCCAAGTCCCAACTGCGGCCCTGTCCCAAGCGCGGGATAGAGCGCAGCAGGGCACGGGTATAGGGGTGCAGTGGATCCTGGAAGAGGGAAATCACCCCGGCCTTCTCCATCACCTCGCCTAAGTACATCACCACGACTTCTTGGCAGGTCTCGGCCACCACCCCCAGGTCATGCGTGATCAGCAGCACCGCCATGTCCATCTCGCGCTGGAGTTCGAGCATCAACTCCATGATTTGCGCCTGCGTGGTCACGTCGAGCGCCGTGGTGGGTTCGTCGGCGATGAGGAGACGCGGCGCGCAGACCAGCGCCATGGCGATCATGGCGCGCTGGCGCATCCCACCGGAAAGCTCAAAGGCGTAGGCGTCGACGCGCTGCTCGGGCCGGGGAATGCCCACACGGCCCAGCATGTCGATGGCCTGCCGCCGCGCCTCCGCCTTGTCTACATCCTGATGCAGCAGGATCGCCTCCATGATCTGAAAGCCGACGGTGTGCATCATGCTGAGCGAGGTCATCGGCTCTTGGTAGATCATGGCGATCTCTTTGCCGCGGATCGAGCGGATCTTGCGCCCACGCGGGTCCAGCGCCGCCAGGTCAATGATCTCGCTCTGGCCGGGCTGGTCGGGGGAAGGCTGGCGCAGCAGCACACGGCCGCTCACGATCTTGCCGGGGCGCGCCACGGCCTGCAGCAGCGCATAAGCGGTCACGCTCTTGCCAGAGCCACTTTCGCCCACCAGCCCTAACGTGGTCCCCGGTTTGATGGCGAAGTCCACGCCCTCAACGGCCTGGACCACGCCTTCACGCGTGGGGAAGTGTACCCGCAGATTTTCTACCTCTAGGAGGTTTTGGTCTTGCATGCCTTGTCTCCCTAATGCGAGTAGGGATCAGCCGCATCGCGCAGGCCATCGCCCAGGAAATTCAGCGCTAGCACCGAGGTGACCACCGCCGCCGCAGGCCACAGCAGCCACGGCGCTTGCAGCACCGCGCGCACGCTCTGCGCGTCTTTGAGCAGTGTCCCCCAGCTCACCAGCGGCGGCTGCAGCCCCATGCCCAGAAACGAGAGGCTGGTCTCGGAGAGGATCATGGCTGGAATCGCGAGTGTGGTGGAGGCGATGATATGGCTGAGGAAGGAGGGGGCCATATAGCGCGTGATGATGCGTAGGTCGCTGGCCCCATCCAGTTCGGCGGCGGTGACAAACTCTTCGGCGCTCAGCGCCAAGAAACGCCCGCGCACCACACGCGCCAGTCCCGTCCAGCCGATCAGCGAGAGGATCACGGTAATGCCAAAGTAGATGCGCAGCGGCGGCCAGTTGGGCGGCAGGGCTGCGGCCAGCCCCATCCACAGCGGAATGGTGGGGATAGAGCGCAGGAACTCAATCGTGCGCTGGATGATGTTGTCCACAAAGCCGCCATAGTAGCCCGACATGCCGCCCAGCAAGACGCCCAAGATCAGGCTGATGGCGACACCGACTAGGCCGATGGACATGGAAATGCGCGTGCCATAGACCAGACGGCTCAACACGTCGCGGCCCAAGCGGTCGGCCCCCAGCAGATACATGGGCTGACCGGCTTCCTTGGGGCCGATCAGGTGGCGGTCCATGGGGAAGAGGCCGAGGAACTTGTACTCTTCTCCCTTTACAAAGAAGCTAACCGGGATGAACTGCTCCGGGTCCAGGGTGAAAGTGCGTCGTCCCGCCGCGGCGTCGACCGTAGATTTGTAGCCCAGGACATGGGGCGCGAACTTGACGCCGTCGCGCCGGTCAAACAGGTGCAGGGTCTGCGGGGGCGCATAGAGATATTGGGCGTTAACCACATCGGGCGTAAAGGGAGCCACGAACTCGGCAAACAGCGCCACCAAATAGATCAGGATCACGACGACGCCGCTGATCATGGCTGCCTTGTGCTCGCTGAAGCGCCACCAGATCAATTGCCATTGGGAAGCGACAAAGGCGCGTGATTCCTTTTCGCTGCGCGCCGGTGCGCCAAGACGAGAGCCTACCGGTTCATCTAGAGGTACGGTGGACACAAGCGATCTCCTGTACTTTGCTCAGGACAAGAACGAGCGGACACGTTCGCATCACAACCGCACGCTATCCGGTACGGTGCAGACGGATACGTGGATCGAGCCACGCCAACAAAATATCAGAAATGAGGGTGCCGATCACGGTGAGCACGCTCAAGATCAAGATGAGCGAACCGGCCAGATACATGTCCTGCGAGACCAGCGCCTGGAGCATCAAGGGGCCGGTCAGCGGCAGGCTCAACACCACGGCTACGATGGTCGAGCCGGAGACCAACTGCGGTAGCGTCCAGCCCAGCGTGCTGACAAAGGGGTTGAGCGCAGCGCGCACCGGGTAGCGCATGAGCAGCGTGAACTCCCCCTGCCCCTTGAGCCGTGCCGTAGTCACATAAGGCTTGTGCAGCTCGTCGAGTAGGTTGGCGCGCATGATGCGGATCAGGCTGGCCGTGCCGCTCAATCCTAACACGATCACCGGGATCCAGATGTGACCGAACAGGTCCTTGATCTTGGCCCAGCTCCAGGCGGCCTCCTCAAAGCCGGGCGAGAACAGCCCACCGACGCTCATGCCAAACTGGGCAAAGGCGACCACCAGCAGGATCAGCGCCAGCAGAAAGCTGGGCATGGCCAGACCAATAAAACCGATAAAGGTAAAGAGATAATCTAGCAGTGAGTAGGGGCGGACCGCCGAATAGACGCCGATGGGAAAGGCAACCAGCCAGGTAAAGAGCAGGGTCACGAGCGAGACGGCCACCGTCAGCCAGACGCGGTCCCAGATCAGGTTGGAGACTGCCACGCGCCAGGTGAAGGACTGGCCGAAATCGCCGCGCAGCACGCCCGACATCCATTTCAGATATTGGACATGCATGGGCTGGCCCAATCCGTAGGCGTTGCGCAGCGCCTGGATCGTGGCCTCGTCAATTTCCTCACCGCGCGACGTGATCCCGGCCACATAGCTGGTCAGAAAGTCGCCCGGCGGAAGCTGGATGATGGCGAAGCTGACCAGCGAGATCACAAAGAGGGTCGGGATCATCAGTAAAATGCGGTAGACAATATAGCGCAGCATACTCACCTCCTTACGCGCATCCGTGACACCAGTGGGGAGTGTCGCCTGCCGCCATCACCTGCCAGGTCCACGGCCACCACCTCATGTTCGAGCACCGCAGGCACGCGCACGACCAGCGTATCGCCTTGGCGGCGCACCTCAGGCGTGATGCCGGCGCGCAGCAGATGGACGCGCCCCGCCTGCTTGCCTGCGGGCAGCCGCAGCCGCACCTCTTGCTCACCCACCGCGATCAACTCGCGCACCGGCCCTTTCATCATCATCGGGTTGGTCAAGTTGACCAGATGAACGGTCAGGGACTCTTTCTGCTCCCAGACGGTCACGTCGAGCACGCCCGGGCCGGTCACCTGCACGGGCTGTTCGCCGTGGCTGGCCCAAGTGACCGCATTGGCGAGCAGCTGGCCGTGGTCGACGCACAGCACCTCCCAAAAGCTGCGGTCGATGTCCCAGGGGAAGTAGACCACGCGGCCCGCCCCCACCTGGCGCACATAGACCTGGGGAATGTCGGTGCGGGGGATGCGCGGCCAGACCATCTCCATCGGCAGGTCGGGATAGGAGGGCACCAGCGTCAGCGGCGCATAGGCCAGCGGCGTGGTCGTCTCCACCAGAATGCGGTTTACACCGTGGATGATGCGCCCGGTCTCCTCCAACCCGGCCAAGAGGGGATGAAAGACCTGGGTGCGCGGGTCGCGCTCGACGGTTAGATAGGCGTTCTGCATGGGGCCTTCGCTGCCGCCTGCATCGCGCACGCCAAACAGGTCGCCCAGCCCAAAGTCGGCGCGACGTTTGCCCCATTCGTCATAGAGCGAGGTCTCGTAGGTCGCCACCAGGCTGCCACCGCGCCCCACAAACGTACGCAACTGCTCGCATTGCGCGTCGGAGAGTGCGGCGATGTTGGGCAGGATCAGGGTATTGAAAGGGCGCAGGTGCTCCTCGTCCAACAGCCCGTCATGCACCATCTCAAAGGGGATGCGCGCCTCGATCAAGGCGTGATAGAAGCCGCGGGCGTGATCCTCGACCTTGGCGCTCGCCTGGTCGCCGCCGTAGTAGTTCCAGGTCTGCTGCGAATAGACCATGGCCACGTTGGCCAGCGGCTTCTCGTTGCGCAGATACGGCTCCCAGTCGGCGTACATGGAATACATGTCGATCACCGGCTGCAGCCAGCGCGGGTCATAGATCATGCCGCTGAACTTGGTGAACCAGGGGCGTAAGCCATTGGCCACGCCGTCAGCCACAAAGAGCCGGAACTCGGCCGGGTTTTGCACCGAATCTTTCCAGCGGTAACGCTCCTCGACGCCCATGCTGAAGATGCCGCCGATCGGTTTGCGCCCCAAGGTGGCGCGATATTCCTTGCCGTTTTTGCCGTTGGACCAGGCGGGCTGCACGCCGTGGCGCGCCTGGCGGTCGGCAAAGAGGATCTCCGCCCGCTCGGCGATGCGCTTCATGTCGAGCATGCCCGTGGCGCCGCCGGAGTTGGCGATATAGCGCGCATGGGGCACGATGGCGCGAATGGCGGCGTCCCACACATCCCACAGCTCAAAAAGCCGGTCTTGCCACCAGGCGATGTAGGCGGTCAAGGCGGGGTCGCGGCCCTGGCCTTCGTCGGCGGCTTGGCCGCGCGGCAGGTGGAAGCGCACGGGTGCATCACCCACCAGCGGCAGGTCAAAGCCGGTGGCCTGGCTGAAGTTGCGCCGGCAGTGCTCGCAGTAGCAGAGGCCGTGGCCCGCCCAGCGGTTGGAGAAGATGCCGTCCACCCCGTACATCTGCATGATCTCGCGCGTGACCTCGGTCATAAACTCAAAGTTGTAGGGGCCGAGCGCACAGGTGACCCACAGCTCGGGGTCGGCCCAGTGGCGCACCGGCTGCCCCTGCGCGTCGCGCAGGATCCAGTCGGGGTGGGCGTCGAAGACCTCTTGGTGGACGGCGTGGGGGTCGGTGCGGGCGATGACGTTCATGCCCAACTTGCGGCAGCCCTCATAGAGTTCGCCAAAGGCGTCGCGCTCGCCCAGAAAGGGGCTGCGGAAGTGCAGCGGGATCTGGGTGGGGTAAAAGGCCACACAGCCGCCCGCGCTCAGACAGGCGGCGTCGCAGCGTGCCTGTTTGAAAAAGTCCAGCCAGAAGTCTACGTCATACTGGATTGGGTCATTCTCGACCAAGGTCAACTGCGCCCAGCGCATAGGCCGGTCGAACCAGTTGCCGGTGGGGGTCTTGCTGGCAGATGATCGGGAAAACAAGTTCATGCCCTTTTGCTCCTTACAGGATGGGGCTGATTGCAGCATCGCGCATTTGAGAGTTTTGCCCAAGCCTCTTCCAGGAAGCTGCCAGTTTCCTGGAAGATAGGCCGGCACAACGCCGGTTAGGTCAGCGCCAGCACGGTCACGTCGCGCGCCGGCGCGATGAGTTCGATGCAGCGTCCGGAGACGGTTGCGTCTGCGCCCCACAAGGCGCGCGCCGCCGTATAGGCCCCCCAGGCTTCGCCCAGGGTTAGCTCCACAGGGATTGGTCGGTGCGTCGGGTTGGCGACCCATAGATAGACGCCGCCGTCGCCGTTGTGCAGCCGCGCCTTGACGGCCGGTGCGCTGCTGGTCACATGTGGGTCCTGCCCGCCCCACGCCAGCAGATGGGCGAAGAAGGGAGCCGAGCCGTCGCCGGGGTGGGTCGCGTGGCCTACGCCGGCCATGCTGCCGATGAGCAGCGCACGCCCCCTGCCATAGCGGTTTTCGACCGCGGCCACTTGCCCATCCTCGTACCATCCCACGGGCGCGCCGGTCGTCGGGGAGTAGGCCTGCATAAAGATGCCGCCCCAGACTGGTCTGTCCTGTACAGTGAAGCGCAGGTCGGCCAGGAGGTCGGGGGTGAACTCCACATAGCTCTCGCACGCGCCAAACAGCACGTCCAGCCCGAAATTGGGCTGCACCACGCCCACATGGCCGCGGTCGCCCCAATAGGCCGGACAGCCTTCGGAAATCAAGGTGCCGCCCGCCTCTACCCAGGCGGATAGCTTGCGCGCCGTCGCCTCGTTGAGCATCACCGGGATCGGCAGATAGAGCAGCCTATAGCCGCCCAGCGCGCCGTCAATATCGTCGATGTGTACCCAGTCGGCCTGGATGTTGTTTTCCCAGAAGCCGCGATACGCGCCCTGCATGGCCTGGGCATAGGGGCTGGGGGTATCCCAGTTGCCGCGAGTAAAGTTCGGCTGCTGGGCGTAGAGGAAGACTTCGGATTCCGGCACGTAGACAATGCCGACCTCCCCCTTGACCGGGCGGGAAGCCCACAACGGGGACTGGTCGGGAGCGGCCGCCCACTTGCCCACTTTGCTTACCATCTCCGAGCGGGGGGTGCGCGATCCATCCAATCCATAGGGGCCGAAAGCGCCGAAGAGCGGGCCATCGAGCAGGGGCCGCCAGCGCAGATACATCATGCCGGTAGCGCCCGCCATAAAGCTGACCAGGCTCCAATAGCGAATGTCTTCGGGCGAGGCGATGCGGCCTTCGTCGCGCGGTTTGTTGAGCACCTGCGGGGCCAGCCAGAGCGGCCCGCCGTAGGCTTCGGCATGCCAGAAGGGTTTGCCGCGGCTGCTGGCGCGGATCAGGTCCATGGCATGCATCTGCTTCCACGGCTCATCGCCGTGGCGCGACGATCCCCAGGTCACGCCGTAGCTCTCCACCTCGGCTGCGGCGCGCCAGTCGTCGGCAGCCGAGCCGGGCATGATGGTGAAGGTCGCGGCCAGCCCGTGGGCGGTCATGGCGCAGTCGGGGTCGACGCGGCGGATCACATCGCGCCGCCAGCGCATCAGCTCGTAGGCGTTGTCAAGGCGGAACGCCAGCCAGTCGAGCGTGTCGGCATAGGGGCCGAGTACGCGCGGCGGGGTCACGTCTGCCCATTCGGCAAAGCTGTAGCGACCCCAGACCCGTCCCAGCGTGCGCAGGCCGCCATATTTGGCCTGCAGCCACTGGCGGAACTTGGCCTGCGTCCCCTCGCAGTAGCAGACATGGGGCGAGATATTGCATTCGTTCCAAATATCGTAGCCACCCAGACCAGGGTGGCCTTTATAGCGCGTGGCGAGCGCGTGCAGAAAGGCTTCGGCCCTCGCTTTATAGTCGTCGTTGTCGAGGCAGAGGCCGGGGAAGCCGCCGGTCGCCGAACTGCCGCCCATCTGCGGGTGTACCGGCTGGCCGTCGCGTGTGAGGTAGCGGGCATGGGGATAGAGGCGGTGCGCCCACTCCGGCGCAGCCGCGACAAACTCGGCGATGATGGTCTTCATGCCGCTGGCCGCGGCCAGGTCGAGTTGGGCGTCATATTCCTCCCAGTCAAACTCGCCGGGCGCGACTTCGATGGCAGACCACATAAACCAGTGGCGAAAGGTGTTCATCCCATCTTCGCGCGCGGTCTGATAATCGCGCGGCCAGTCGGCGCGCGGCGGGTTCGACTTGCGGAAATAGACTGCGCCATAGGGAAAGTTGGGTAAATTGCGGCTCGGCATAGGTCTTCGGATCGATCCTCAGTGGTGGTCGGGATGCGAACATCCCTGCGTTGCGGTTCACCAGATTCCAACCACCTTCCAGGAAGCCCGCGGCTTCCTGGAAGGTGGGACACGGGTCACCGCGGTGTGTGAATGCTCTAGGCAAAGTACCAGGTGCACGGGTTGGCCGGCGCGGGCGTGGGATAGTCCCACGAGCTGGGCAGCGAGGCCGGCGTGTTCTTGAGCCGGTTGACCGAGATGCCATAGAAGTTGCCATCATAGGCGATCCCGATCGTCGGGAAAAGCTCAGCCTGAATGTCAAGGATCTGGCGCAGGAGGTCCTGCTGCTTGGCGTCGTCCGACGTGGCGCGGATCTCGTCATAGAGCGCCATCTGCTGCTTGACCTCGGCTGGGGGCTCTTCGGCCAGTTCGCTTTCCGGGTCGACATACCAGTAAGCCCATTTCTTGGCCCAGAAGGAGTTGCCGGTGTTGGCCGGGAACCAGTAGCGCGGGTCGAGGATCACGGCATCGCCTGCGCCGCCACCAAAGATGTGGCAGCTGGCATGATACTCAAAATCGGTGCCGCGCACGCGCTGTTCCCAGAGAGCGCGGTCCATGGTCTTGACGGTCATCTCGACGCCGGCGTCGGCCCAGGTCTTCTTGATCAACTCCAGGTTGTCAATGTAGGTCGTGCGCCCGCTGTCGATCTCGAAGATCAACGAGATGCGCTTGCCGTCCGGCCCCAAGCGGAAGCCTTCGGCGTCTTTGTCCGGGTAGGCTTTGTCGAGATACTCGTTGGCCAGGTCCGGATTGTACTCAAGATATTGGGTGGCCAGCTTTTCGTGATAGTACTTGGATTCAGGGCGAGGCGCGGTCTGGGCCGGGGCGCCCTGGGAGAGATAGACGACGTCGATCAGTTCCTGGCGGTTGATGGCGTGCGACAGACCGATGCGGAAGTCGCGGTTGCGCGCGATCTCCTGGATCACTGGGTCGGTGCAGTTCATGTTGAGCAGGATGTTCATCGAGTTGACGGTGGTGGGGGTCAACTCAAAGAGGTGGAAGTCGCCCTGTTCCTGGCTGTCGAAGAAGACAGATTTGTTCTTGGGCGCGTTGATCCACTGCTCCTGCCAGTCCAGTTCACCGTTCAACCCCTTGAGCAGCAGAACCTCGGCATCGGTCGCCAGTTCTAGGTTGTACTTGTCGATGTAGGGCAGTTGGTTGTTGGCGGTGTCGATCTTGAAATAGTAGGGGTTACGCTCGGCGCTGACCGAGGTCAGTCCGGTGCCAAATCCGGCCTGCAACTTCCATGGCCACATGGTGGGCACGTCGGGGTTGTTGTGCGCCTCACGCATGAAGTTAAAAAGATCGGCCCAGGTGTTTTGCCCGTTCTCTTCTACCAACTGCTCCAGGTTCGTGGTGTTGTACTTCTTGTGGAACTGCGACAGATAGGCCTTCTGATGGCCGCAGGCGCGCTCATTGTTGACGCGGGCGACATCCTTGAGGAAGAGACCGTTCGGCTCCTCAAAGGTCCAGGTGAAGGTCAGGTCGTCCACCTTGGTGATGGTATAGGCCAGCCGCGGCGGGGTGGGGGTGATCTCCTCGTTCATGACCACATCTTCGTACCAGAAGACCACATCGTCGCTGGTGAAGGGAGTGCCATCCGACCATTTCAGCCCTGCGCGCAGATGGAAGGTGTATTCGCGACCATCGTCGCTGACCTCCACCGATTCGGCAATGTTGGGAATGACCGCGCTGTAGTCGGGCGTATAGCGCATCAACTGCTCATAGCCGATGTTACGGAAGAGATCGTTGCCGTTGCGCTCGATGGTGCCCGTGCGCCAGGTGCCGCCGTAGGCGCCGACGCTCTCCAGCGGTTCGACAACCAGCGGGTTGACAGGCAGGCGTTGATCGACCGGGGACAGCGTGCCGGCCTGGACCAGTTCGGAGAGCATGGGCGCTTCTTGATAGCCGCCGCTGCCACTTACGGCTTGTTGGGCCGGAGCGGCTGCGGCCGGGGCTTCGGCGGCGGGGACTTCGACGGCAGGGGCGGCGGGGGCGCCTTGGCCACACGCGCCAAGGACGGCTGCGGCGCTCGCGACCGAACCCAACTGTAAGAAGGTGCGTCGCGAGATCGTTCTACTAGTCATTACATTCCTCCTCAAGAAAGATGCCTGCGAGTTCAGGGTAGACTGCGGTCAGTACCACACGGTCAGTACCACACGAGATGATTGGGTCTGGGAAGTGCGTAGGCTGGGCAGTACCTCCTTTGTAATCGCTTGTAACCTGCGGTCTTCTGGAAACGATTGCGGGAACGTTGCCGGTAGCAATCAAAACGCATTCAGGAGGAAGGATGCCGGCGGGCTACCCATCAATTGTGTGCAGCCGTAAACGGATTTTATTATCAAACAGCGGTTGGGGCAGTTGGCTCGCTGCCGTAGAGTTGGGGCTAAGCTTGTACAAAGATGGCTATACAGCCACCGTCTGGCGGACTCTCGGACTTGACGAAGATAAGCGGATAGTAAGTTTGGGTTCAAAGACAATATGCTGTGTGATCCACGGCTGCTGGGCCGGCCATGCCAGCTTTTGCAGCAGGATCTCGGCGCCGCGTGCCCCCATCTCGTAGATCGGGTGCGCGACCGAGGTCAGGGGTGGGATCAAATAGGAAGCAAATGAGAGATCGTTTTGTCCGACCACCGAGACATCGTCCGGCACCTGCAGCGACAAGTCGCTGAGCGCCTTAAGCACAGGAATGGCCGATTCGTCGTTATAGGCCAGAATCGCGGTAGGACGTGGCTGCAAGCGCAGCATCGCTTCGAGGACATGCGCGTGATTTTCAAACGCCTTTTCGCTGTAGATCACCAGTTCTGGCTCAAAGGGGATGCCAAACTCCTGTAGGGCCTGGCGATATCCGATCAAGCGTTCGTGTCCAGGCGGGTGCTTGCGTGACCCAAGCTGGTTCAAGATGCGGCGGTGGCCCAGTTCCAGCAGATAGCGTGTGGCCAGATAGCCGCCTTGCCGATAGTTCACCATGGTATAGTCGCAGTCGAGGTCGTCCAACCGCCGATTGAGCAGGACGAAGGGGATATTCTCGTCAGTCAGCCGCTGCAGGGGAGCTGCACCGCTTTGCGCCGAGTTGATCAGCAGGCCGTCCACACGTTTGGCACGTAGCATCTGGTGGGCCTGGCGTTCGGTCTCGGCATCGCCGTTGGAGCTAATGACGATCACGCTGTAACCCTGGGGGGTGGTCACATCATAGATGCCACGCGTCATGTTGGCATTAAAGGTTAGCGCATGGGTGTCGTAGAGAATGACACCCAGCGTCTTGCTCGTTACGCCTTTGAGCGCACGTGCATGGGGATTGCCTGTATAGTGCAACTCGCGAGCTGCCGTGACGACGCGCCGCCGCACGGCTTCACTGACGTCATCTCGATTATTGAGGGCGCGTGAAGCTGTGCTGACCGAGACGCCGGCTCGCCGGGCAACATCGCGGATGGTGACAGACATGGTGATGCACGCTTTGGCTTTGTGGTGGGTCGCTGGAATCGTTTGCGGTAACGTTGCCAGAAATGTAGCACGGCTGCCAAGCCCTGTCAAGC
>QEUY01001072.1 GCA_003577365.1 Chloroflexota bacterium
CCTGGGCAAGCCGTTGACCCACTATCTCTTTATAGACGGCGACGATCCCGCTGCTCTGCAACAGGCCGAGCGCGACCTGATGCAGACCGCCATCACCCAACCGGCCATGCTCACCATGGACATGGCGCTGGCGCGGCTGCTGGGCGACTACGGCTTTGCGCCCGATATGGTGATGGGCCATTCGCTGGGCGAATATGGCGCGCTGATCGCGGCGGGCATCATGCCCTTTGCCGATGCGCTGGAAGCGGCGGCAGCGCGCGGGGCCGAGATGACGCGCGTCAGCATGGACGACAACGGCTGGATGGCCGCGGTCTTTGCGCCGCTGGATGCGGTGCAGGCCACGCTGGCCCAAATCGACGGCTATGTCGTGGCCGCCAACATCAACAGCTACGGCCAGGCCGTGATCGGCGGCGCAAGCCGCGCCGTGGAAGAGGCCATCGCCCGTTTTACGCAGCAGGGTTTCCGCGCCCAACGCATCCCCGTCAGCCATGCCTTCCACACCAAGATCGTGGCCCCGGCCAGCGCGCCGCTGCGCCAGGTGCTGGATCGGCTGCAGATCGCGCCGCCGCGCCTGCCCTTGGTCGCCAATGTGACCGGCGACTTCTACCCCACCACGGTGGAGGGCATCAAGCAAATTTTGGAGCAGCAGATCGCGTCGCCGGTGCAGTGGGTGCAGGGGCTGGAGACGCTCTACAACGCCGGGGCGCGCGCCTTTGTCGAGGTCGGCCCCAAGAAGGCGCTCAAGGGCTTTGTCGACGATGTGTTGGGCAGCCGGCCAGGGGTCTGGTCGCTCTTTACCAACCACCCCAAGGTCGGCGAAGTGCAAAGCTTTAACCATGCGCTGTGCGGGCTGTATGCCGCCGGCTACGGCGCGCCCCCAGTCGAGACGGCTATCACCGAGACGCCCATCGCCGTCCAGGCTGCGCCGGCAGCCGCCGCGCCGGTTGTCCCTATTCCGGAGGAACCTGAAATGACGACCTCCCTTCTGACCCCTGCTGCCGAGCCGCTGGGCCAAGCCTTGGCGCAGGCGCTGCAACAGTGGATGGCACAGGCGAGGTCATGGACCCCGACAACGCGCTGCGCATCTTGCGCGGCGAGCAGTTTGTCGATTTGATCCCGGCGCGCTTCCGCCAGGCGATGGTCGACAAGCGTATCACACGCTTGGTCAAAGGCGACGACGGCAGCGGCCATTTTGAGCTGATCGCCGGCACGGGCGAGGTGGTCAAGCTGGCCGGCCGCGCCGGCAGCTTTGACCTCAGCGCCGAATATGGCGTGCCCGAAAAGCTGGTCGACGCGCTCGACATCACGACCCAGTTCGCCATGGCCGCCGGTCTGGACGCGCTGCGCGAGGCGGGCATCCCGCTGGTGCAGACCTTCCGGCTCACCAGCAAGGGGAGCTATCTTCCCGACCGCAAGCTGCTGCCCGAACCGCTGCGCGATGAGACCGGCGTGATCTTCGCCAGCGCCTTCCCCGGCGGCGACCGCTTTGCCGAGGAGCTGGGGCGCTATTTCACCTGGCAGAACCGCCTGCACGAACTGGAATTGCTGGAAGACCTGCGCGGCTACAGCGCAGACCCGGCCACCTTGGCCGAGCTGGCGCGCCGCGCCGCCGGCCTGCGCGAGACGCTGGAGGCCGAACCGTATGAGTTTGACCGGCGCTTTGTCTTTCGCATCCTGGCGATGGGCCACAGCCAGTTCGCCGAGTATATCGGCGCGCGCGGGCCAAACACGCATGTCAACGCCGCCTGTGCAGCCACAGCCCAGGCCGTCGCCTTGGCCGAAGATTGGATCCGCGAGGGCCGCTGCCGCCGCGTGATCGTGATCGCCGCCGACAACGTGACCAGCGACAACCTATTGGAGTGGATCGGCGCGGGCTTCCTGGCGGTGGGCGCGGTCGCCACCGACGACCGCATCGAAGACGCGGCGTTGCCCTTTGACCGCCGCCGCCACGGCACGCTGCTCGGCATGGGCGCGTGCGCGCTGGTGGTGGAGAGTGAAGATGCCGTGGCCGAGCGCGGCATGCGCGGCATTGTCGAACTGCTCAGCAGCGAGACGGCCAACAGCGCCTATCACGGCACACGTTTGGATGTCGAGCACATTTCGCAGGTGATGGAGCGGCTGGTGACCGCGGCAGAGCGGCGCTTTGGCCTCCACCGCACCAGCATGGCGGCGCAGAC
>QEUY01000117.1 GCA_003577365.1 Chloroflexota bacterium
GACGTCGTGTTTGTGGGGGGCGGCAGTTGGTTCAACCATGTGCCGGTGCGCACGTTGGCCGGCATTGTGGCCTTTACGACGGCGGAGAACTGTACCGACGCCGCCGACGAGTTATTCGACGTTGGGGGGCGCGTGCCGTTGCCGGGGTTGTTGATCGTGTTGGGCGCAAACCCAGAGCCGCCGCGTCCTGGTGCGCCGCCTCCGGGGCCGGGGTCACCCCCGCCGCGCCCGCGCCGCCCACGCTTTGGCGGGTTGCCCACCGCGTTGAGCGCCACACCGCCGGCGCGTCTGCCTGTATCGACGCCGCTGCCCGCCACCTTCAGCGCGCCCGCAGAGCCGGCCCCGCCGCTGAGAGCGCCTCAGGCCGAAATGGAGATGGAGGCCGCACCGGATGAGCCGATCTTCCCGCCGCCCGCGCCGGTGAGCGAAGCGCCCGCAGAGGCGCGGCGCGGCGCGGCCTGGCCGGGGCAATTGGGCGCGGCCGCGGTACAGGGTTTGCGCCAGGCCAAGGGGTTGTTCAACCGCATGCTGCCTGAGCCGGCCCCGCCGCCGCGCACGGCGGTGTTTGCGCCGGTTTCCCCGCATGAGGCGCGCGATGAGCGGGGCCGGCTGATCGAACCGGTTGAGCCGGTCGAAACCATCGGGCGGGCAGAGGAGCGAGCCGGAGAAGCGGCGCGCCAGGATGAAGAAGCGGTGCCGCCGGTGCGTGAACCGCCGCCCGGCGATAGCTACCGGACGAGGGATGCTGCTGTGCATGCTGCGCCAGATGCGGCTGTGGAGCAAGAACCGCCCGTGCTGCCCATGCCCGTGCTGGAGCTGCCGCCGTTTGTGGCTCCGCCGCCGGCCAGAGGCGCCCGGGCGCGTTTGTTTTTATTGATGGCTTTGGTCATCGTGTTGATTGTGCCTGTGATTGTCGCTGTGCTTTATTTTTTCAAAGGAATCGACCAGGGAGCCGAAGCGGCCCAGTTGACCAGCGCGGCCCAGGCTCAACTGGTGGGGGCGCAGGCTGCCTTGGATTTGGGCGATAAGACCAGCGCCCGCCAGCAACTGACCGAGGCGCGCGAGTATCTGGACCAGGCAGTGCTACTGGACGGCTCGAACCCCGAGCGCGACCGGCTGCGCGCGACGATTGAGTCTGAGCTGCAGGAAGTGTTGCAGATTGTGCCGCTCTATGGGCTGACCGAGCCGTTGATCACCTTTCCGCCCGAAGCACAGCCGCGCCGCGTGCTGGTGGTTGACGAGGATATCTTTGTGCTGGATGCGGCGCGCCAGGCGATCTTTCAATATCGTTTTGACCCGGCGACGGGGCAAGTCAACGACCAGGCCGGGATGGTGGTGATCCAGCAGGATTCAATTGTCGACGGGGTGACGGTGGGGCCATTGGCCGATATGGCGTGGCTGCCCCAAGTGCCGGGCTATGAAGACCGTCCGACGCTCTTGATCGTGGATTATAACAACAATGTCTTTCGCTATGACCAGCGGGTCGAAGGCGCAACGCGCATGGTCTTGGGCGGACAGACAGGCTGGAGCAGCATCGGCCAGATCGAGACCTATCAGAACCGTCTGTACATTGCCGACGAGGGGGCCGGCGAGCTGTATCGTTACAGCCTGGGGGCGCTGGATACGCCCGGCGACGCTTGGTTTTCCGAGCAGACCCAAGTGAATCTAGATGGAGCCATTGCGCTGGAGATCGACGGCGATGTGTGGTTTTTGTTTAGCAATGGCATGATCCTGCGCTATCGCAGCGGGGAGCAGGTTCCCTTCTCGCCGGAGAACAGCATCGGCCTGGCCGAAGAGCCGACCGACCTCTATGTCTTTCGCCAGGAGCTGAACCTGGTCTATCTGGTCGATGCGGGCGAAGACCGTATTTTGGTCTATGACAAGACCGGTGCGTATCTCAGCCAACTGCGTGCGCCGGAAGGGGGCCTGCTGCGCGGGCTAACGGCTGTCTACGTCGACGAGGTCGCGGGCACGATGTATCTGCTGACCCGGTCGGCGCTCTTCACACACCCGGTGCTGCCGTAGCTAGGGGCCGCGATAGGTCGTATCACGAGCGGTGGCGACCCCAGGATTCGTCCGACTTCCGTAGGCTGATGAACTTGCCGAGGTTGACGGCGCGTGTGCTATACTTAGAGCCACTATGGCATGGCGTCGGCATGAGCAAGAGCCGTCTCGGACGGACTCGCTACACAATCGATCTGGCTCTCGTCTAGTTCCCTCCGGTCGTCATGGGGTGGCGGCTGCGATCGTCTACTCTTTGGCGACTCTGATCCTCGCCCTGGCGGTCAGCTCCTGGGTCTATGACCTGGCCCGTGAGCGCATCTTGAACAGTTCGTCATTTGCCGATCTGACGAACTGGGAGATTCTGCTGCCGGGCAATGACGGCGCCGGCGAGGCCGGGGCCGTCGATGGGGACCATATCGCCCAAGAGGGGGCTGCAGCAGACGGCGGGCAGGCCGAGCAGACCGTCCCCGCTATCAATGTGCTGCTGTTAGGAACCGACCTCCGCCCTGGTGAGACCGACGTGCCGCGCACGGACACGATGATCTTGGCGACCTTTGACCCGCAGCGCCAGTCGGTGGGGCTGCTCTCGCTGCCCCGCGACCTGTGGGTTCCGGTTCCCGAATTTGGCTATGACGCCAAGATCAACACGGTCTACAGCATTGGCGAGACCTACGCCTATGCCGGCGGCGGGCCGCAGTTGGCCAAGGATACGGTCAGCAGCTTTGTCGGGCAGCCTGTGCAATATTATGCCCGGATCAATTTCCAGGGCTTTGTCGAGTTGATCGACCTGATCGGCGGCGTGGACGTGGCCGTCCCCTTTACGATCTACGACGACGCCTATCCCACCGACGACTATTTGACCACGACCTTTTATCTGGAGGCGGGGATCCAACATCTCGACGGCGAGACGGCGCTCAAATATGTGCGTACGCGCAACGTGGACGACGACTATGGCCGGGCCGAACGCCAACAGGCGGTGATCCGGGCGGTGCTTGACAAGGTGCTGCGCGCCGATATGCTGCCCACGCTACTGCCCAAACTGCCGCGCTTGCTCTATACCATGCGCAGCAGCATTGAGACCGACATCCCCATGGCGCTGCAGTTGGAGTTTGCCAACTACCTGCGCACCCACTCGCTGCGCGAGGTGCGCCAGTTGGTATTAGACAACCGCTTTGGCGTCGAGACCTATGCCGACAACGGCGCTTGGATCCTGCTGCCCGACCGGAGCTTGGTGCGCAGCGCGCTGGTGAATTTCTTTGCCACGGAGACAGAGGGCAGCGCGGTGGCGCTGGCCGACCCGACCTGGGTGCGGATCGAGGTGCTCAACGGTACGGGCGAGCCTGGAGTGGCGGCGCGCACGCGTGACCTGCTGCAGCGCCAGGGCTATCAGGTGGTCTCGATCGGCGATGCCGACCGCAGCGACTATGAGCGCACGATCATCATCAACTACGGCGTGCCCGACGAACTGGTGAAGCAGGTGGGCACGGACTTGGAGCTGGAGCCGAACCGCTCCAGCCTGCATGGGTTGAATGTGTCGGCCCCGATCGACGTGCGGATTGTCGTGGGGCGTGATTTTTTGGGCCATCTTCAGTAGGGATGCGTGGCCGGTTTGCCGCCTCACCTGAGCTAGCGATTGGAACGCCCGCGGCCCGCGGGCATTTTTGATCGTGCGGGGCGGTGAACTGTGAAAAGTAAATGTCATGGTTGGTTTGTAGGTGCAGTTTTCGCCGCCACTTGTGGCGCGGACTTTGGCGCTTTGTGCGGTTAGAAAACCACCCCTACGATTGCTGGTTCCTCTCTTCTCTGCGCTCTTTGCGTCCTTTGCGGTTTATTAGGTTCGAGGTGAGCAGATGCGCAAGCTCTGGATCGGCGCGAGCGTTGGGGTGATGGGGGCAGCCGCCTATGGGCTGCTGTGGCGTCTGCCAAGGGTGACGGCCCCGCCGCCCCAGCCGGCGGCGAGTCCGGCTGAGGCGCTGGCTCGGCTGCAGAAGCTGCAAGCACAGGATGGACCGGAGATCAACCCCCTGTGCCGGACGCAACTGCTGGCACAGGCTGCGCCGGCCCGCCGCGTGGTGATGCTCTATCATGGCTATACTAACTGTCCGCACCAGTACCATCAGTTGGCGGCGCGGCTGCACGCCGCCGGCGATGTGGTCTTGATGCCGCGGCTGCCGCTGCACGGCGCGACCAACCGCGTGCCGCGCGATCTGCACCGGCTGACGGCGCAGCGGGTGGTGGATTTTGTGCAGGCTACGGTGGATATCGCAGCCGGGCTGGCGCCGGAGTTGGCCGTGTTGGGCTTTTCGTTTGGCGGCGTGTTGGCGGCTTGGGCGGCGCAGCACCGGCCCGAAGTGCAGCGCGCCGTGCTGGTCTCGCCGGCGTTTGATCTGCAGCCCGTGCCCAATCGCCGGCTCTATGCGGCGCTGCTGCCCCGTCTGCCCGATCAGTTTGTCTGGTGGGACCCGGCGCTGAAGGAAGAGGCCGCGGGGCCGAGCCATGCCTACCTAGGCTTTTCGCGGCGCGGGGTCGGCCATTTGCTGCGCTTGGGGCTTGCTGTGGAACAGGCGGCGCGGCGCCGCGCGCCGGCGGCGGGTTCAATCTGCCTGATAGTGAATCCGAGCGATGAGCTGCTGGACAATAGGGCGGCGTTGGCGCTGGCCGCACGCTGGAAGCGGCACAGGGCCAAGGTCGAGGTGCGCCGTTTTGCCGCCGAAGATCAACTCATGCATGACCTGATGGACCCGCTGCAGCCGCTGCAACAGGTGGATAAGGTCTACCCGCTGGTGGAACAGGCGCTGGCAACAGCAGGCGGCTAGGCGCGGCCCCCGCGCATCCCGGCGTCTTCAGCGCCGGACTACAGAGCCACGCCCCCTAACAAGGGGGCTGTCTTGTCGGTGCGGTTAGAAACCACACATTCATTCATGCTCCCGTGGGTAAGACCAAGCCGCTACCAGCTGATATGGCCGACGCGGCTCGGGTCGCCCGCGGGCGCATAGACGATGCCCCCCTGGAAGCCTTGGGCGCGCAGCCCGGAGACCTCAAATTCCTGGGTGATGGGCATGCCCAACCCGATGCGCCGCGCATAGCCGGCCAGCGGCGAGTCGGAACGGTATTCGATGCCGATACGCGTCCACAGCGCCTGGCGCAGCGCCAACAGCCCGGTGGGGCTGAGGTCAATGGCGTTCGCACCGTCGGCGATCTTAGCCAGCGCCGCCGGTTTGGAGACGACCGGGACATAGATCGACTGGTCGCGGTCGCCGCCGGCTTCCTCTTGGCCGTCGGGATTGGGCACGGCTTGCCAGACCACAAAGAATGAGATGTGATGGTTGGCGGGCAGGCCGCCGCCGCAGACCACCTCGGCTGCGCCGGCGGGCGCCCAGCACCAGGGGCCGCTCTCGCCGCGCGCCGGAACATAGCTGCTGCCTGGCCCGGTGATGATGTTGGCCCAGCCGGAGCGTTGGCGCGTGTAGCGGCGCACATAGCCGTTGTAGGCTTGGTCGCCGAGCTTGTCAAAGCCGTCGGACCAGAAGATGATTTCTTGCTGGCGCACCAGCTCGCCATCTAACCCGATCACGGCGGCGAAGAGATGGTGGTCGCCGCCGGCTTCCTCGAAGGCGTCGGGCGCATTGTGCGCCTTGAGATAGTCGTCGCGCGCCCATTGAGGCACGGAGCCGGGCAGCGCGATCGGTTCCCATGAGCCGTTGCGCGTGGTGAAGATATCTTTGACCAGGTAGATCACATCGCCGGTGGCGCGGTCGGGCCGCTCCGCCAGCGGCTTGATGCTGACGTTGTAGAGCGATACCCACTCGCTAACGCGTGTCTCGATGCTGGGTCCGCCCGGTTCCGGGGCCGGAGGATGGCCCGGCTGGGCAGGCTTGCCGGTGGCCGGCTCCTGCTCGCGTGCGGCTTCCCAGTCGGCGCGCGGGACTGCCTGCCACACGACAAAGGTCGAAACAGGATGGTTGAGGGGCAGGCCGCCGCCGCAGACCACCTCGGCTGCGCCGGCGGGCGCCCAGCACCAGGGGCCGCTCTCGCCGCTTTCGGGCACAAATGAGCTGCCCCCAGCCATAAACATGTTAGCCCACCCCGAACTCTCTTTGGTGCGCTCACGGTTGTAGGAGGTGTAGTTGGGGTCGCCCAGCCGTTCGAAGCCATCAGACCAGAAGCTGACTTCATGGCCCTTGATAAACTCCCCATCCAGCCCAATGATGGCGGCGAAGAGGTGGTGGTCTGCGCCTGCCTCCAGAAACTCGGGGCGTAGATAAGCTTCGCGCGCCCAGGGCGCCACCGAGTTGGCCGCGTCGCCGGGTTCCCAGGAGCCATGGTAGGTCATAAAGACATCTTTGACCAGATAGACCACGTCGCCTACGGGCGGCTGATCGGGCCGTTCGGCGATGGATTTGATCGCCATGTTGTACTGCTGGAAGGCAGGCGCGATGCGCTGCGTGACGAGCGGGACCTCTGCTGTCTCTGCTGCTGTCTCTGCTGCTGTCTCTGCGACTCCTGTGGTCTCTTCGGCAGCCTCTTCTACTGCTTCGGCTGCCGGCATATGCGGTTCTAGCGTTGTCTCGTCTGCTTCGGGCGTTTCAGTCTCGGGCAGGGACGGCTCGTCCGCGGCGGATGCGGCGTGCAGTGCGCCGGTCTCCGCCTCCGGCACCGCGAGGCTGGGTTCGGGCGCTGCGGCCTCATCTTGGGGCGCTTCTGCGCTCTCATCTGTCTCCAATGCGTCTTGGGGCGCTGTTTGAGCAGTGGGCGTTGGCTCTGCCTCGACTTGGGCGCTGGGCCACGGCTCGTCAAGCGCAGAGGGGGGAGCCGGCGGTTGCTCTAGCTGCGCCCTCTGTCCGATCTCCGGGCCGGGGTCGGTTTCGGAATCTGTCTCACGGGGTGCGATGTCGAATACTTGTGTGTCCACCTGTAGCCATGTGCCTTTGTCGGATAGGTCGGCAAGGTAGGTTGCGGCCTTGCCCGCGATGTCATAGGTTGCCCAAGGAGCCGTGTGCCCCAGGGTAAAGACCGAATAGCCCAAGATTTGGCCGGAAAAACGCTCTAAATAGCGTCCGCATTTCAATAATTGCTCAACATAGCCTTCGGGGGTGGTAAAGGTCTGCCAACCAGCGGGCTGATCGCCACGGATCAAGCCGTCGATGCCAAATTCAGTGACGGCAAATTTGAGCTGCCGGAAGGGCAGGCGGGGGAGCACTTGATGCTCCAGGCGGAGCAGATACCAATCATAGGCGTTGTTAGGACCCCAGAGGTCGGGCATGCCATATTGATGGACGGCGGCGATGTGGCCGCGCTTTTCTGCCCGCTCCAGTGCCGGATAGACGCGCCGCCACGCCGCCATCCGGTCTCCTTTGGGCAGGTCGGGGTTGCTCACGCCGAAGCCCAAGATCGCGCAGCGATAGCCGTTGCGCTCGGCCAGACGCATGCGCGCCAGCTCGAATTTGCTGAGGAGGGGCAAATCTTCCTCGTCTTGCAGGATTTCGTTGGCGACCTGCCAGTAGTTTACCCCATGTACCAGCCGGGCGCGCACAGCCTCGTTGGCCCAGTTGGCGGCCTCGACCGCGTCGGCGCGGATGCGCTCGTCCAGATCGCGCGGGGAGACAGGCAGCCGGCCCACGACGATGCTGTGCGGCGCGACCTGGCGCAGCGCGGCCACCTGGTCAGGGTCGGGGTCGTAGAGCGTGATGAGGCGGGGCTGCCAGCGTGCCAACACCTCCAGATGGGGCTGGAGGTCGCCCATGATATAGGGGCCGATGATCGCGCCTTTGGCTTCGGTCAGCCGCTCCAAATAGGGCATCGGGTCGACAAACCCGCTCCAGCCGTCGCCGACGAAGTAGGGAATGAGGCGCAGCCCAAAGTGAAGATGGGCCGCAGCGTTTGGCCCGCCGCTGCCGCTCAGCCCGATGATCTGGCTGGCCCCGACCTGCTGGCCTTCTTGGACGCGGATTTCGCTGAGGTGGGCATAAAAGGATTGGCCCCAACGGTGGCCCAGCAGGACGGAACGACCATAGTTTTGGCTCTCTTCACGGATCTCAAGCACGACGCCGTGCTGTACCGCAACCACCGGTGTGCCTTCGGGGAGGGCGAAGTCGACGCCAGGATGGCCCCGCAAGGGGATCCCGGCATGGCTTACTTGGCCGAACAGGTCAGGCCGGTCGCCGAATTGCAGCAGAACCGGGAAGCTCCCGACAAAGGGCAGGTTGCGGAGCATAGACTATCTCCCAATCGGTGCGGTGTTGGCAGCTTTCGCGCCGCTTCCGGACACGGCGCAGCAGTGGATGGCCCGTATGGGAAGGGCGCTGTTTCACGCCATTATAAGCTTTGTTCGCAGTGGTGACAACTGACGCACGGAGCTAATCGGGTCACTTGGCGGTGACCCGCCTGTCGCCTGGCGATAGGATCGGCGCAAAAAAGAGGCCAGGCCCCTCCCGCGGGAAGGGCCTGGCGCACCAGACAAAGCTGCCGGTGGGTGCAAGCCGGGTTAGGCGGTTGCCATGGCAGCCTCTGCGCTGGCGCCGGTCTCGGCGCCAGTTTCTATGGCTGTC
>QEUY01001073.1 GCA_003577365.1 Chloroflexota bacterium
AGTTGGTCGTCGTCCTTCTTCGCAGCGGATTGATGCAGCCGAAAGCCATTGCCATAGACCACGACCTCCACGCCGCCGTCCACCACCGTGGGGGTCGCGATCTTGACGCCGATCACCCCGTCATAGCCGCGGCTCTGGGCCTTTTTCTCCAGATCGCTTAAGGCATTCTGTACGGCCGCGTCGATCAACTGCTCATAGTGGGTCATGCGCCCGCCCACCAGGTTGCGGATATTCTCGCGGATATCGCGCACGACGTTGGCCGCCATCACGATGACCGAGGTCAACAGCTCCCCTACTTCGATCACGGTGTCGCCGTCTACAGAATCCGATGCGCCGAGGCGCGCCGCACCTGAGAGTTGGTCCAAAGCGATCAACATGGGCGGCGGCTCCCTAGCCGGGTCCCGGCTGCGACGGGCGGCGGCTGGCGGCGCGCAGCCCGCGGCCCAGCATGCGCAGCGGCGCGAACAGCCAGGCCAGCAGCGTCTGCAGCAGCGCCAACACGATCAACAGCGGCACGCCCACCGCGGCGGCGCTGACCGCCAGCCCATACTTGGCGCGAAACAGCGCCCAAGAGACATCCCCCGTCGCCAGCCGCAGCCAGTCTTCGGCAAAGCGCGGCAGCGTCACCGGCGCGTCGAGAAAACGCAGCGTGGTCGCGATCTCCTCGCCGGCCGCGATCTGCGCCTGGA
Source organism: Chloroflexota bacterium (assembly GCA_003577365.1). Lineage (GTDB taxonomy): Bacteria > Chloroflexota > Anaerolineae > Caldilineales > Caldilineaceae > QEUY01. Next base: position 690 of record QEUY01001073.1, read on the forward strand.
CGCGGCTGTCCTTGAGGCGCGCCATCAGGCCGGGGTCGTCGAGCAATTGGGCGACCAGTTGGTTGGCCTGGTCTTGGGGCAGCGTGGCGAGATAGCCCGCCAGCCAGCCCAGGTCGTCGGCGCTGAGCGTCTGCGCCAGCGTCCGCACATGCGGCGTCGAGAGCGCCAACAGCCGGTCGAGCGCGGCCTCGTCCAACAGCACCAGGCGCGCGATGGCCTGAGCGTCGTCCACCGCCAGCAGCGCCAACAGCCGGTCGCGCGTCAGTGTCTCCGGCGTCTTGTGTTTGTAGATCTCCAGCCGCACCACTTCGTCCAGCCGGCTTCCCGCCAGGTCGGCCCAGGCCAGCAGCGCGTCAAAAGAGCCAGTCGCCGCCAAGATCGGGGAGGCCGATTCGGGCAACTCCAGGGCGCGTGCCAGGCTGCCGCCGGCCAAGGCGGCCTCCAGCCCTTCCTGCCCGACTGCGGCCAGGCTGGTGTCGATCAACGTGGCGAGCGCGCCCAGGTCGGTCGCCTGGAGGTCGTTGGCGACATCGCGCGCCAACTGCGGCATCTCCAGCCGCAGTTCGGTCTCGACCGAATCGGCGATCTCGGCTTGCACCGCGGCCTTGACCTCCGGGGTCTTCAGCCCCGCCTGGATCTGCGGCAGCGCGCCGTCGCGGCTTTCGATCAGGTCATAGACGATCAGCGCCGCGCCGATGGCCCACCCCGCTACAGGGATGATGGTCGACCCGGCCTTGCCGATCACGCGGCCCACGATGCGCCCGGCCACGCGCTTGGAGATGGTCTGCCCCAGCTTGACTACGACGCGCTTGGCGATCTGCCCGGCGATGATCACGCCCACGCCGCCCAAGGCAGTCTTGTGGCGGTCGATCACGGCCAGGACACCGCGGTTGGAGCCTTCGTCCACGCTGAACTCCAGCGCCGCGGTCTGTGCCTGGATCTCGCGCGTAAAGGCCGCGACCATCGCCTCGGAATAGCGCGCGCCGATGTAGGATTGCAGGCACAGGGTCGTCTGCGAGGCGGATTCGGCGGAGAGGGTCGCCAGCGCGGCCGCGGCCTCCGC
>QEUY01000118.1 GCA_003577365.1 Chloroflexota bacterium
ATCCTGGGGTTGTTGGTCGTGCTGGCGTTGATCATCCTGCTGATTTGGCTTCTCTAGACCAGCGGCGCTCCGCTCAAGCAGCCGGTCAACGCCTCCCGTCCAGTGAGCGGAGGCGACCGGCGCAAGCGCAAGGATGAGGAGCCAGAATGGCACATCCAGACCCAACCGATCAGCGATCGGTCGATCAAGTCCCGCTAGGTCAAGTGAGCGTGGTGGACAGCGCCGGTGTGCGCGGCACGGTGGCCGCACGCGCCCTGCAGCAGCCGGGCGCGCAGGTGCTGATGACCTTTGACGGCAACCGGCGCGTGCAGATACCGGTCGAGATGCTGCACCGGCGCGAGGACGGCAGCTACTATCTGCCCCTGAGCCTACGCGAACTGGACGAAGGGATCGTCACGCTACAGGGGGTAGAGGACGGCCAGCACGATGAACAGATCGTAGCCGTGCTGCCGGTGGTAGCGGAAGAGGTGCGGGTCACCACACGCCAGCTAGAGACAGGCCGCGTCCGCATCCACAAACAGGTGCAGACCACAGCCGAGCAGGTCGACGTGCCGCTGGTGCGCGACCGAGTCCAAGTGGAGCGTGTGCCTGTTGGCCGCTTCCTGGAGCGGCCGGTGGAAGCGCACTACCGGGGCAACACGCTTGTCATCCCGGTGATGGAGGAAGTTGTGGTCGTGGAAAAGCGGCTGAGGCTGCGTGAGGAGATCCACGTTACCACGGTGCGTGAGCAGATACGGCATCAGGAGTCAATCCCTTTGCAGCGTGAGGAAGTGAGCATTACGCGCGAGCAAGCTGCCCGTGAACAGGCGCAGCCGGACGGCACGGCGTCGACCTAGACGCCCGCCGGCGCGCCGCTTCGAGGCCGGCGACGGCCCAGATTGGCGCTCCATGGAGCGCCGGCGACAGCCGGCTAGACTGGCATTTGGTGAGCAGTGTTGAACAGTAGGAGGAAATCCGATGGGTAAGACAGCAGTAGGCCTGTATGAGACTTCGGCGGAGGCCCAGGGCGTTCTGAACGAACTGGTGAGTGCAGGCTTTGACCGCAGCAAGATCCGTATCATGCTCGGCGACAACGCCACGCGCGGGCTATATGAATGGAACGAGAATCTGCCCGACAGCGGCCGGGGCGCGCGCGCGCAGTGGGCCGACGGCGGCGCAAGCGCGGCCCTGATCTCGATGGGCGTGCCGCGCGACGACGCCGAGGATTACGAAGAGGCGCTGCACCGCGGCCACGCGCTGGTCTCGGTGGCGACCACCGACCAGCGCATCGACAAGGCCGTCGACATCATGAGCCATCACAACATGGTCGACCTGCACGACCGCAAGCTCAGTTGGCAGAAGACGGCATCCACAGGCACGGCAGCCGCGTCCGCGGCAAGCGCGGCAGCCGACAGGAGCCGCACGCTCAAGGGTAATGAAGAGGCCACCCTGCCTGTCGTCGAGGAAGAGATCCGCGTGGGCAAGCGCGAGGTCGAACGCGGCGGCGTGCGCGTGCGCGCCCATGTCACCGAGACCCCGGTCGACGAGACGGTCGAACTGCGCCAAGAGCACGTCCATGTCGAACGCCGCCCGGCGGATCGCCCGCTCGGCGCAGGCGAACTGGACCAGTTGCGCGACCAGACGATTGAAGTCAAGGAACGGGGCGAAGAGGCGGTCGTCAGCAAGGAAGCGCGTGTGGTGGAGGAGGTGGTCGTCCGCAAGGATGTGGAGACCCACCAGGAACGTGTCCAAGACACGGTGCGCCGCACCGATGTCGAGGTGGAGCAGCTCGGCAACGAAACGCGCAGCGGGAACATCCGCACCGACATCCCGGCGTGGGATCGCTTCGCCGGCGATTTCCGGGCCGACTACCAGAGCCGCTATGCCAACAGCGGCCTGGCCTACAGCGCCTATGAGCCGGCCTATCGCTATGGCTATACGCTGGCGACGCGCCCAGACTGGCGCGGGCGCAGTTGGGCGGACATCGAGCCGGAGGCGCGGCGGCAGTGGGAGATCGAGTATAAGGATCGAGGCCCTTGGGATAAGTTCAAGGATGCTGTGCGCCACGCCTGGATGCGTGTGACGAGCTAAAGCCGGCACGCGTACTCTGCCCGACAACTGAAGATTGAACTGGCTGCCGGCGTACCCTGGGGTGCGCCGGCAGTGCATTGGGGGCATCGGCGCTCTGGGGCTGCTTGCTTTATACACTTGACCCGTGATGGCTGCGGGGAAATCGGGGGAGGCGTGCTATAATTGGCGGACGTTTATACAGATGTGCGGCCCGCGCCTAGGCGCGCCGGCCAGGGAAGGAAAAAGAATGCTGCAACGCTGGAACTTGCTGACCACCAACCAAAAGATCGCGGTGGCAGTTATAGGGCTGCTGGTCCTCTATGGGCTGGCAGTCGGCATTGGCGGCGGCGGGCTTTTGAGTCCGGCGCGGCTGGTGGCGGTGCTGCTGATCATCTTTGTGGCGCTGCCGGTACATGAGTTCGCCCACGCCGCCACCGCCGTAGCCCTGGGCGATGACACGCCCAAACGCCAGGGCCGCTATACGCTCAACCCGCTGCCCCACATCGACCCGATGGGCGCGATCTTGATCGCGCTGACCGGCTTTGGCTGGGCCAAGCCGGTGCAGTGGAACCCGCGCAACATCGACATCGACCCGCGCTGGGGGTCGATCCTGGTGTCGCTGGCCGGGCCGCTGAGCAACCTTGTCATGGCCGTAATCACGGTTGTGCTGCTGCGCGTGGGGCTGCTGTCGGGGTCGTTTGCGGTGCAGTTTGGCTGGTTTTTTGTGCAGATCAACGTGCTGCTCTTTGTCTTCAACCTGCTGCCGATCCCGCCGCTCGATGGGTCGCATGTGCTGTTTGCGCTGCTGCCCGGCGACACTCTGCGGCTGCGCTGGCAGTTGAGCCAGTATGGCTTTTTGCTCCTGATGGTGGTGATCTTTTTTGTGCCGCAGGTGGTGCGCGTGCCGACCACGGCCATCCTGCGCGCCTTGATCGAATGGGGCGCATGACGGGTGACGGGCGTGCAGTACCGATTGGGGCAGTTCTGGCGCGGGCTGCGAGCGCGCCCGGCAGCGGCGGACCTAGCGCGGGCGCGGCGGCTGCTGGGGCCGGAGGCGCTGCCGCTCTTTATGGCCATGCCCGCCGACGCCCAGCAGCACAGCTTGAACGTGCTGCGCACGCTGCAAGCCGCGGGCTATGACCAGCCCGACCTGGCCGTAGCCGCGCTGCTGCATGATGCGGGCAAGGTGGCCGCGGCGCAGGGAGGCGTGGCCCTGAGGTTATGGCTGCGCGGGCCGCTGGTGTTGATGGAGCGGTTTGCGCCGCGTCTGCTGCGGTGCTGGGCCGCGGCAGACGCGGGCACAGGCTGGCGCTATGCGCTCTATGTCCATGTGGAACACGCCGCGATCGGCGCGCGCTGGGCCGCGGCGCACGGCTGCAGCGGGCTGGCCTGCTGGCTGATCGAGCATCACCAGGACGCGCGCCTCGAAGATATCCACGTTGAGACAGAGAGCCAAGAAAAACCCGGCGACGATCGGCTGCGGCTGCTGGCCGCGCTGCAATGGGCCGATGGGGCGAATTGAGATAAGGAAAGACGATGGCAAAACCGATCATCACGATCATCGGCTTGGGGTTGACGGGCAGCAGCATGGGGCTGGCGCTGCAGCGCGAGGAGGGCAATTTCGAGATCGCCGGCCATGACAAAAGCCCGGAGGTTGCCCAAGCGGCGCGCAAGCTGGGCGCGGTGCAGCGCACCGAATGGAATTTGTACAAGGCGATAGAGCGGGCAGAACTGATCGTGGTGGCGGTGCCGCTCGACGAGCAGGCCGAACTCTTTAAGCTGATCGCCGAGGAGGTACAGCCGGGGACGCTGGTCTTTGCCTTGGGCAGCCTGATGCAGCCGGCGCTGGAGGCCGCAGCGCGCCATTTACCCGGTCACACCCATTTTGTGGCGGGGCATCCTGTCGTGACCGGGGTGGGGATGCGGCCCGAACCGCGCGCCGATCTCTTCCAACAGGCGACCTTTGCGTTGGCCGCCGGGCTGCACACCGACCCCGCCGCCGTCCAGCTTGCCAGTGACTTTGTCGAGCGCGTGGGCGCAACGCCGCTCTTTATGGACGCGCAGGAGCATGACGGCATCAGCGCCGGGGTGGAGCAGTTGCCGCTGCTGATGGGCGCGGCGTTGATGGCGCTGAGCGCGCGCGGCGCGGGCTGGCGTGAGGCGCGGCGGCTGGCCGGGCGACCCTTCGCCGGGGCCACCGCCATCGGCGCAAATGCAGGGCCGCTCTTTACGGCGCTGCGCGCCAACCGCCAAAACCTGCTCTTCCGCCTGCGCCAGATGCAGCAGGAGTTGGCTGCCTGGGCGGCGATGCTAGAAGCCGAGACAGACGAAGAAGTGACAGAAGGGCAGCCTCACCCCCTGCGGGCTGTCTTGGAGGAAGCGGTAGCCGCGCACACACAGTGGGAAGGGCAGGCGCTGATCAAAAGCTGGAGCGACGCGCCGCCATCCCAACCCAGCGGCGAGGGGCCGGGCTTCTTGCGCCAGATGTTCCTGGGTAACCTGGGCGGCAAGCGGCATGAGCCGCGGCGGTGAGAAAAGAATGATTACCGCAGAGGGCGCAAAGAACGCAAAGAGCAGAGAAGAGATAAGCACCGGGCTTGGCGTGCGTTGAAGCTGATCATCCAGATTCCCTGTTATAACGAGGCGGAGACGCTGCCGGCGACGCTGGCCGATCTGCCGCGGGCGATCCCCGGCGTGGATGTGATCGAGACGCTGGTGATCGACGACGGCAGCCGCGATGAGACCAGCGCCGTGGCGCGGCGCTTGGGCGTGGATCACATTGTGCGCGTGACGCACAACCGCGGCCTCGCCAATGCCTTTGCCACCGGGATCGAGATGTGTCTGCGCCAGGGGGCCGACGTCATCGTCAACACCGACGCCGACAACCAGTATCGCGGGGCCGATATTGCGCGCCTGGTCGAGCCGATCCTAGCGGGACGGGCCGACCTGGTGGTGGGCGACCGCGGCGTCGGCAGCGTGGAGGTCTTTTCCCCAACCAAGCGTCTGCTGCAGCGCCTGGGCAGTTGGGTCGTCTCGCGCGCCGCGGGGATGGACGTGCCCGACGCGGCCAGCGGTTTTCGGGCGATGACGCGCGAGACTGCGCTGCGCATGTTGGTGCTCAGCAGCTATTCCTATACACTGGAGACGTTGATCCAATCCGGGGCGCGGCGGCTGGCGATCGAGTTTGTGCCGGTTGAGACCAACGCGCCGACGCGGCCCTCGCGCCTGATGCATCACATCCCGCACTTTCTCTCCCACTCGGCGGCGACGATCTTGCGCGCCTATACGCTCTATCGCCCGCTGCGCGTCTTTATGGGGGTGGGGCTGGTCGCGCTGGCGCTCGGCGTAGCGATCGGGCTGCGCTTCCTCTATTTCTATCTGACCGGCACAGGCGCAGGGCATATCCAGTCGCTGATCTTGGCGGCCATCCTCGCCATCGTCGGCTTTCAGACCCTGTTGATCGGGCTGGTGGCCGACCTGGTCGGCTTCAACCGCAAGATCATGGAGGAAACGCTCTACCGCATCCGCAAGCTGGAGACCGAGCGGGAAACAGTGCGGGAAACGGAGTGGGAGACGAGGCCACCGAGCACAGAACGATGAACAGGCTACGCATCAGCTTTCTGCTTTCCTCGTTGTGGCTGTCGGGCGGCGTGCGTGCCGTGATCGAATACGCGAACCGGCTGGCGGCGAGCGGCCATACCGTCACCCTGATCATCCCCGCCGGAAGCTGCGACGCCGAGATGGCGGCGGAGATCGCGCCCGCAGTGACGCTGCGCACAAGCGCGGTGCAGGGGCCGGGGCGCAATCTGGCCCAACATGTGCGCTTGGCCTGGTCATTGGCGCGCGCCGTGCCGCCTTCGGACGTAGTGCTCGCCACGCACACCCCGACGACCGTCCCCGGCTACATCAGCACCCACTGGCTGCGCCGCGGACAGCCAGTCTGGCTCTTTATGGACTATCCCGCCATGTTCGCAGGCCGTCCGCTGGAGCTATGGCTGCTGCGCCATGCGCTGCGCTGGCACAAACGGGCGCTGACCCTGTCGCAGAGCGGGACGCGCATTCTGCGTGAGAACGGCCCAGATGATATACCGGTGCAGACGGTGGGACTGGGGCTGAGCCACCCGCACCTGCTCCAGCCGCGGCCGCTGGCACAGCGCCAGGCGCAGGCGGCGCAGCACATCTTGTATATCGGCGACATGCGCCCGCGCAAGGGGCTACAGGAGTTTCTGGCAGCGGCGGCGCTGCTCCACGCGCAGCGGCCTGACCTATGTCTGCGCATCGTCTCCAAACAGCCCTGCATCTTCGACACGCCTGTGCCGCATGAGTTCTTTCTCCACCCCGACCAGGCCGAGTTGGCGCGCCTCTATGCCACCAGCGATCTCTTTGTCTCGGCTTCGTGGGGCGAAGGGCTGGGCCTGCCGCCGCTGGAGGCGATGGCCTGCGCCACGCCGGTGGTGATGACCGATTCAGGCGGCGGGATGGAGTATGCGCGCCACGAGGAGAACTGTTTGATCGTGCCGCCACGCGACCCGCAGGCGCTGGCGCAGGCCATGCGCCGTGTCTTGGACGACCGCGACCTGGCGCAGCGGCTGTCGCAGGCAGGGCCGCCGACCGCGGCACAGTTTGCCTGGGAGCTGGTCATGGAGCGCATGGAGCGTGCGCTGTGTGAGGTGGCCCGTGGCTGATCTCCCTGCCGCGCCCACGGCCAATGTCTACCCGCTGTGGGTGGTGATCCTCAACTGGAATCTGCCGGAGGAGACGATCGCCTGCGTGCGCTCGGTGCAGGCAGCGGCACCACCGCACGGCGAGATACAGATCCTGGTGGTGGACAACGGCTCGCGCGATGATTCGCTCCCCCAGATGGCCGCCGCCTTTGGCGTGGGGCAGCCGGACGCGGCCATTCACCTGCTGGAGACCGGTGCGAACCTGGGCTTTGCGGGCGGGATGAACGCCGGCGCGCGCTTTGCGTTGGCGCAGGGCGCGGCCTCGGTGCTGCTGCTCAACAATGATACGCTGGTTGACCCCATGATGCTGGCCCACTTGGCCGCGGCGCTGGCCTGTGATCCGGCGGTGGGCTTGGCGGGGCCGGCGATCTACTATCACGCCGCGCCCACACGGATTTGGCGCTTTGGCGACAACGAATATGCTTGGCTGCCAATCCCACGGCGCATCCCCGACGCGGCGGTGACGGCGGGCGATGGCGCGCCGCGGGCTGTGGACTATATCACGGCCTGCGCCATGCTGGTGCGCCGCGCCGTGTTTGAGCGCATCGGGTTCTTGGACGAGAGCTTTTTCTTTTACTTCGAGGATGCCGACTTCTGCCGCCGGGCGCGCAACGCCGGCTTTGGCATTCGCGGCGTGCCGCGCGCCAAGATGTGGCATAAGGTATCGCTCAGCGCCCAGCGGGCCAGAGCCACGACCTATTATGCAGGGGCTTGGGCACGCGTGCAGTTCTATCGCCGCCATCCCCACGGCAAGTTGCCCTGGCTGGTGCATCCCTATCTGTGGGGGCGGGCGCTGCTCGCCAGTGTGGGACATCTGGCGCGCGGGGAGTGGGCGTTGCTGGGGCCGCTGTGGCGCGGTATGGTGGACGGGTATACAGATAGTATCACCGCAGAGGGCGCAGAGAACGCAAAGAAGAGAGAGAAAAAGAAGGAAGAGAAAGGATCAGAGTAGGCGTTGGGCTTGGGCAAGGAGGTCTGCGCCGAGACGCTGCCAGGTGAGGCGGCGGCGGTAGAGGGCCAGGGCGTTTTCGGCCAAGGTGCGGCGCAGGTCGGGCGCATGATAGAGGGTGAGGATCGTCTGGGCAAGACGGTCGGGGTCGCCGGGTGGGCAGAAGGCGGCGCTCACCTCTGCTTCGAACAGCTCGCGGTTGGCGGCGTTGTCCGCCAGGATCACGGGTTTGCCCATGGCGATAAACTGGTAGGTCTTGCCGGCGATCACGCGCTGGCTTTTGGCGGATGTGCCGAAGTGGCCGCCCAAACAGAGGTCGGCGGCGGCGATGGCGTCGGGCAGGGCGGCGAAGGGGAGAGACGGCGCAAAGGTGACATTCGTCAGTCCCAGCGCCTGAGCGCGGGCGCGCGCGTTCGCCAGCGTGGGGCCGCTGCTGCCGACCAAGCGGAACTCGATCGGATAGCCAAGGCAGCGCTGCGCCGCTTCGACGATGGTGGTCATGCCATGCAGGGGCAGATAGGTGCTGTAGGTAAAGACGACAAAGCGATCGCCGCGCGCGGCAGGCCGGGGGAAGAAGTGTGCCTCGTCGCAGCCCAGATAGAGCGTGGCGAGCTTGCCGGGCGGCACGCCGAACGCCGCGGCGTAGTAGGCGGCGTGGGCCTGAGTGTCGCTCAGGTTGAGCGTCGCTTGCCCCAAGGCGCGCCCGTCGAGCGCACGCAGCGCACGCGCCGCCAGCGACCCTTCGGCGACCCGCCCGCGGTCGCCGGCCAGGGTGTCATAGGTGGAGACAAAGGGGTCGAAGAGGATTGGCGCGCGGCTG
>QEUY01000119.1 GCA_003577365.1 Chloroflexota bacterium
ACACGCCGCCATCCCCAGCAGCACCGCCAAGCCCGCTGCCAAGACCATTGCCAAAGCACGCAGTCTCGCCAAGCATTGCTCCCCATTCATGCGGCCACCTGCAGATGCACCTTCAGCGTCCGCCCTGCCTCGAAGGCATGGAAGGCATCGGCGAAGCCCTCCAGCGTCACCTGATGGCTCACCAGGTGCGACACATCCAACACGCCGTTCGCCAGCCAGGCAATCGCCGGGAGGAAGGTATAGCAGAGCGCAAAGCTGCCGATGATCTGCCAGTCGTTACGAAAGATGGCATAGGGGCTGACCTGGATGTGAGCATGCATGGGCGCGACGCCGAACTGGAGATATTGGCCGCGCGGGCGCAGATAGTGGAAGGCGCGCTCGATCACCGCGGGCACGCCGGTGGCGTCTACCACCACGCCAAAGCCGCCGGGGGCCAGGTCCTGGAGCAAGGCGTTTTGATCGTCGCCCGCGACCACAGTGGCGGACGCGCCCAACCGCCGCGCCAGCGCCAGCCGGTCGGGCTGTTTGTCCACCATCACCACGCGCGCCGCGCCGCTGTGGCGCAGGGCTTGGAGCAGCAACAGCCCCATCGGCCCCGCGCCGAAGATCAACACGCTGTCGGCAGGCATCACGCGCAGCCGTTTACAGGCATGCACCACGCAGGCCAGCGGCTCGATAAAGGCGGCCTGCGCATCGCTCAGACTGTCGGGCAGCCGGTAGCAGGCGCGCGCCGGCACGGCGACATATTCGGCAAACCCGCCGGCGCGCGTGACGCCCACCCCCTGCCAGTTGCGGCAGTGGTTGGCCTGCTCGTTGCGGCAAAAATCACACTGCCCACAGTAGAGATTGGGGTCGACGGCCACGCGCTCGCCCACACGCATATCCGTGACCTCGCGGCCTACCTCCACCACCGTGCCGCCGAACTCGTGGCCGGGGATGATCGGAAAGGTGGACATGTACTCGTCGTGATAGATGTGCACGTCGGTGCCGCAGATGCCGCAGCGTGCGATCTGCACGACCACTTCGCCGGCGGCGGGGGCAGGGTCCGCCACGCGCTCGACGGCAATTGTTTCGGGCTGGGGAAAGACAATGGCACGCATCGATTGCTCCTTCGCTTGACGGTCTGGGTGCTCTCTCCATCGATAGGGAAATCCGGCTCCTGCAAGCATCCCTGCAAACACACCCCTTCAAGCATACCCCTTCAAGCATACCACCGCGCGCCGCAATTTGGATAGAGGCCGCGCCGCGCGGCCGGCGATAGCCAGGACATCAAATTGACAGGTGCGGCGCAGAAATTTAAGGCACAGATCCGGCCATTTGGGAGGATAATGGAAGGCAACGCCTATCCATCTATTCACCTCTTCACCCCGTGGAGGTTCCCCCATGCCGGCAGCGCGGCCCCTGTCCTATGCGTGGCTGTGGCGCGCCCTGAATTGGGGCATCGGGGCGCTGCTGCTGGCGGCGCTGGTCACGCCGCTGCAGGCCGCGCCCGCGGCCCAAACCACCGCTTCTATCCGTATCAGCGAGATCCACGCCGCGCCGCGCGCCGTAAAAGACCTCTACGGCGAGTGGATCGAACTGGTCAACCTGGGCGACACCCCTGTCGATCTGCGCAACTGGAGCTTGTTGAGCGAGGTCGGCGAAATCCACCAGATCAAAGGCGCGCTTGTGATCGCGCCCGGCGCATATGTCGTGTTGGCGCGCCACGGCGACCCCGCCCAAAACGGCGGTGTGCAGCCGGCCTATCTCTATTCCGGGCTGGATTTGGGCAACCTAGGCGACACGCTGCACTTGGTCTCGCCCGGCCAAGAGGTGGTCGACCAGGTAGCTTGGGGCGACGGCACACCGCTGCAGATGACCGACGGCGCCAGCTTGGAGCGCACGGAGCCGGACGGCGCATGGGCCACAGCCCATTCACGCTGGCCCGGCTCTGCCGGCGATCGCGGCAGCCCAGGCGCGCCCTATACGTCGCCCACAGCCACAGCCACAGCCACGCCGTCGCCTGCCGTCACCCCACGCCTGCTGCTGAGCGAGGTCATGGCCGACCCCCAGGCCGTCGCCGATGAACAGGGCGAATGGCTTGAAATCGTCAACCTGGAGACAACGGCGATCAACCTCGCCGGCTGGCAGTTGCGCGACCTGGACCACGACCATCATACCATCGCCGGCGACCTCTGGATCGCGCCGGGGCAATATCTGGTGCTGGCGCGCCACGGCGACCCGGCGCAAAACGGCGGCGTCCACGCGGCCTATGTCTACAGCGGGCTGACCCTCGCCAACGAGGCCGATGAACTGCGCCTGCTGACGCCTTGGGGGGCAGAGGCCGACCGCGTGGTCTGGGGCGACGCCACCGCCGTGGCGCGCGGGGCCAGCCTGGAGCGGATGGCGGCGGACGCAGCAGCTCCCTGGGTCGTCGCGCCCGCGCCCTGGCCCGGCTCGGCGGGTGACCGCGGCAGCCCCGGCGCACCCTACACAGCGCCACCGCCTACGCCCTCGCCCACGCCGCCTATCCCGCCCACCGCCACGCCGACCCCGCTGCCCGTGGCCTGGCCGCCGGCAGCGGGCAGCGCGCCCCTGCAGATCGACGAGGTCTATTATCACACCGCCGACCAAGAGTATATTGTGCTGCGCAACGCCGGCGCGGCCCCACTCGACCTGGGCGGGTGGCTGGTAGGCGATGCCGCCGCCCCCGGCGGTCGCGAGGGGGTGGTGGCGTTGCCTGCAGGCTATTTGCTCAACCCCGGCGGCCTCTTTGTGCTGGCGCGCAGCGCACCGGGTTTTCAGAGCGAATGGGGCCGCGCGCCCAACGCCGAATGGAGCGACGGCGACCCGGCGGTGCTCACGCTGGCCCACCAAACGGCCCTGGCCTCCGGCGAGATCGCGCTCAACGACGCCGGCGACGAGGTGATCCTGCTTGACCCCGCGGGCCGCTTGGCCGATGCGCTGGCCTACGGCGACGGCGAGGGGCGCGGGCTGGGGCTGGCCGGTCGTCTGACCTGCCCGGCCCGCTGCAGCCTGCAGCAGCTTCCCGGCGTGCCCTACCCCACCGTCGCCGATCTGCGCCACCGCTTTTTGCTGGCTGCGCCCGACCCCTTCAACGCGGCCGGGCTGCCCGCCCCGCAACCGCAGCCGGCGGTCACGCTCGACGGCGGGCTGCTCGCCCAGTGGGGCACGCTGGGCGCGACCAGCACCTTTTCACCCGGCGGCATGGCCCCGCCTCACTATCTCGTGGCAGCGGCGGCGGCGCTGGGGCTGGATTTTATCGCCATCGCCGACCTGGAACTCGACCCAATCGCGCGCGTTGCCATGGTCGACCCGCTGCCGGCGCAGTTGATCCCGGCCTGGCGCTGGCAAAACCCCGGCGGCGACAGCGCCATTGTCTATACGCACGACACCGCCGCCCTGCTCAGTTGGGCCGACCTGCTTGACTTTCTGGCAAGCTCCGGCGCAGCCGCCCAGGCGCAGACCGGCCCCGCGCCCGCCGATGCGCGTCTGTCCGTCCTGGCCGCCGACCAGGTGACCGCACCCGGCGGGCTGGACTGGCTGGTGCAGCGCTGGCTGGCAGTGCGCATGCCGCTGCTGCCCGCGGGCAACGCCAACCCGCCCTGGCCCGGCTACTACCCACCCGCGCCGCGCTATACCGGGCTGGCCGTCACCGAGAGTAACGCACACGGCATCCAAGATGCGCTGCAGGCGCGCCGCGGCTGGCTGACGTCGTCGCCTGGGCTGTGGCTGACGCTGCGCGCCGGCACCGGGCCGTGGATGGGCGCAAGCCTGGCCCCCGCCAACGAACTCACCTTTGAGATCGCCTATGGCGACCGCAGCGGCGAGCCCGCCGGGCTGGCGCTCTGGCAAGATGGGCAGATCGTGCGCCAACTGGATCAATCGCCTGCGGATGGGCGCTGGCGTGTGACGCTGTCCTTGACGCCGGACAGCTTTCTCTTTGCGGTCGCCACCCAGCTAGACGGCGATTTCGCCGTGACCGCGCCGATCTATGTGCAGCCGGCCACGGGCGGCACGCTGCGCATCAACGAAGTGCTGCCCGCGCCCGCCGCCGATCACAACGGCGACGGCGTCGTCGACACCGGCGACGAGTTCGTCGAGTTGATCAACCCCGGCACGGCCCCGATCGCGCTGGCCGGCTGGCAGTTGAGCGACAGCGCCGGCGACGCCGCGGGCCGCCGCGTCCAGTTGGACGCCGGGCGCGCGCTCGGGGCCGGCGAACGGCTGCTGCTCTGGCGGCGCGACAGCAGGCTGAGCCTCAACGACGACGGCGACCGCGTGACGCTGTGGGGCCCCGGCGGCGCGCAGGTCGACAGCGTGGCCTGGGACGCGTCCGCGCCCAAAGGGGCATCGCTCAGCCGTGTGCCCGACGGCGGCGGCTGGCAGACCGGCACACCGCCGACCCCTGGGCAGGCCAATCTGCCCGTCCCCAGCGCGCCGCCGGTCGAAGCGCCGCCGCCCGCGCCCGCGCAGGAGGACAAAGAGGAGGACTCGCCGGGCGACGCGCTGCCCGCAACCTACGGCCAGGCTGCCGGCCCGCCCGCCTCGCTGGCCGAGGCGAAGCTGCAAGGGTTGGAGAAGGGCGTCGAGTTCCGTGCCCAGGTCGTCGTGCCGCCTGGCCTCTTCAACAGCGCCGTCTATGTGGCCGAAGCGGCGCGCACGCTGGACGGCGTGAGCCTGCCTATCGCCGGGCTGGGCATCCAGGTCTATCTGCAGGGCGGCGAGTTTATGCCGCTCAACGAGGGCGATTGGGTCTTGGTACGCGGGGTGCTCAAGAGCTTCCGCGGCGAACTGGAAGTACGCCTGGACGAACCGGGGCAGCTCTGGCCCATCGGCCCCGGCACGCCGCTGTTGCCGCTGTCTGTGCAGGTCGGCGAGATCGGCGAATCGTTGGAGGGCCGGCTGGTGAGCCTGCGCGGGGTGGTCACCGGCTGGCAGGGCGACAGTATTTATCTGGGCGACCCAACCGACCCCAGCGTGCCGGCGGTACGCGTCACCGTACGCAGCAGCCTGGGCTGGCGCCGCCCCTATGTGCAGTTGGGCGAGATATACGAGGTGACCGGGATCGTTTCACAGTTCGCCCAAAAAGCGCCCTGGAACGGCGGCTATCGCATCCTCGTGCGCTATCCAAGCGACCTGGTGCGGCTATCAGGTCTAGACGAGTGAGGAAATCATTGAAGTCTCGGCCATACATTAACGTTTTCCACAAATGATGGGCAGACTCACTCTTGGTGTATGTCCAAAAGCTAATCGTGGACTCCCCGATAGGTAGCGATCTCCGAGGCTGTGAGTTCTTCTGGAGGCACTAACTGATAGTGTTTTTCAAGAGATATTCGGATACCCTCATCAGTCTTGACAAACCCGAATAGAGCGATTGCACCGTCATTCATGAACTGGGCCGCTATTGGTCGGCAAATGAGTGCAGGGTATTTCTCTTCACATAAAGCAAAATCCTGTTCTATTTGCACTGGCCCAATTCTGTCGTTTCCACCCTTTGCCTGGACAGGAATAATATAATGCGCACCATGCTTGTCGATACCCACATAAAGCTCATCTGTCTCCACCTGTCCCATGTTCTTTACCGTTGTCCGTAGATGGTTCTGGAGTGAGTAGCAGGTTATACCAGAGAAAATATCGATTAAACGATTGTAACGGAGAATAGCTAATAAAGCTTGCTCGTCGTTTACCGCATATTTGCGGATTATACCTGGCGTGGCGTCAGGCACTTTCGTTTTCAGATAATTTTCAGACGGAACTATCTTCATAATCTTAGCAAGAGCAAACTGGTATCGTGATACGCCTACTGATCTTATCAGCCATTCATAACCATCTGGTGCTGTATCAAGTATTTCTTTGGGCAGCTGCCGTCTGTAACGATAAGAGTAAGGAATGTCCCCCGGGTTCTTCGGTCTAGGAAGTTGCAGTTCCTCAGCCGCATGGATAATTTCATCTCGGGCAAACTCGAAGCGAGTTGTTCCTATCACATAATACTTCTCAAAAATGCTTCGGATTATCTTGTCATACCTGGTAGCCATGTCGTCCATTTTGGATTTAGCTATCCCGGCCACCGCAGCACAACAACTTCTTCTCGCAAATCCTGCTTTGTGGCTGTAGCAAATCTCGTTCGAAATAGGTCAATCCGCTCGACTTCATAGCCTTCTTGCTTGGCGACAAGCGCCAGAAGTTGCCCAGTCCGTATCATAACCCGGAAATATGATGCTTGGTCGCCTACAACATACGCTAGACGTGCCCCTGGCCGAAGCACAGAGCGCAGCCCAGCAAGATGCTTAGCCATGCCTCCGAAATAGAGCCTAGTAAGCCTGGCATATAGACGTTCGAAGCCCGATGTCTTACCAAGCGCGATCCGTCGTTGCTCAATCTCGTCTGCTAAGTTCTGAATTTCCGATATATTTTGTACCCATCGGTCATCGTCATCGGCCTTGTAGATATTCCTAGTATTGGAGCGCACAAGACCTTGCTTCAGATGACGTAATTCGGCCCTGTCATTGTAAAAGCCAAGAAGCACTGACTCCAATCTGGTCGTTCTCGTGTAGTCTTTCTCGTTTGGATATGGCGGTGAAGTGATAACAGCGTCGATCGACAGTGGCTCTAGGACCTTAGCAACAGTACGTGCATCTGCACAACGCACAAAGATCTCGGGGAACGCCATCCCTTGTACTGTTCTCAAATCCTCAACAATACGTGTAATCTCGTTAAGCCAACTTGCTATTACTGGGACATCCGGCTTCTGCTTCCCTACCCCTACTTCAGGACCAAATCTAAGATTACTAATGGATGAAACAAGTGCTTTTCCTAAGGCTAAGAGAGCGTGCCCATAATATCGTTTACCCTCATGCGACTTAAGGCATTCAAGCAAAACGAGCGTCTTGTGCAGAGGGAATGGGCTTATCGAATTGGCAATAAGCAGCCTCTCTGCGGCAGGATCCAGGGTCCTTAATTCTACATCTCGCGGATTTCCAATAGTCTGTGTGTCATCAATGCCTTGCTGCCGCAAACATACCTTCGCTTCATCTGCAACCCCCCACGCCGCATCAAGCAAATCATCTGGATTCAGCGACCAGTCTACTTTAACAGAGCTAGCAAAAAACGGGAATGCATTGGCCTCAAGTCCGACGCCGGCAAATCCTCGCAACTTCGCTTCTACAAGTGTTGTCCCTGTTCCGCAGAAGGGATCCAGTACTCTCGACTCTACACCTAATTCGAATTCCGAAAGATAACGGCGAACCAGATGGGGTGGGAAAGACAATACGAAGCGATACCATTCATGAAACGCCTTGTCTTCCGGGGCGATGTTATTGCTATCGCTAGACACAAAGCGTTGTTCAGCTTGTTCAGAGCTAAATAGCTCCAGTTGTTTTTCAAGGTTTCTCATAGGAGTCAGAAAGAACCTGAATCGTCACGTCTACTCTTCCATAGCACAGTGCTACGTATTTTGGAGTCCATCCACTGTAACCTATTTGTTGATTGCCCACAAGCTTAAGTAGCGATGACAACGGACACAGATCCAAAGCTGCCTGTTGACGACTAATTCCAGAACGGCAGCCCTAATAACCCCTCCAGTTTTGGGATCGCCATCCCCTTTGCACTATACTGTGACACAATTTATCCAGCCGCCGCAAACCGCCGCGGCGGGCCAGCGCCGTCCGCAGGGGAAATGAGACAGACCGTGCGCGTCTTGGTCACCGGCATCGCCGGTTTCGCCGGCAGTCACCTAGCCGAATATCTGATCCATCACGCCATCGGTACGGACGGGACGCCGCCGGAGGTCCACGGCGTGATCCACCGCCACGACCGGCGCATCCAGCATCTGCGCGCCCGGCTGTATCTACATCGCGGCGACCTGCGCAACGCGCTCTGGGTCAACGACCTGGTGCAGACGCTGCTGCCCGACGTGGCGCTGCACCTGGCCGCCTGGAGCGATGTGGGCGGCAGTTGGGAACAGCCCTGGACCACCTATGAGCTGAACATCCACTGCCAGCTCAACCTGCTCGAGGCGCTGCGCCGCCACACGCCGCACTGCCGCACGTTGGTCGTCACCTCCAACGAGGTCTATGGGCTGCTGGAACCCGACGACCTGCCGGTCGACGAGGAGACCCCTTTCCGGCCCAACACGCCCTACGGCGTGAGCAAAATTGCCCAAGACATGATGGCGCTGCAATATTGGAATGGCTACCGGCTGCCCACGCTGCGCGTGCGCAGCTTTAACCACATCGGCCCCGGCCAGGCCGACGATTTCGCAGCCAGCGCCTTTGCCCGCCAGATCGCCGAGATCGAGACCGGGCTGCGCCCGCCGCGGCTGGCGGTGGGCAACCTGGAGGCGGCGCGCGATTTCACCGACGTGCGCGATGTCGTGCGCGCCTATTGGCTGGTGGCGCTGCGGGGCGAGCCGGGCGACGTCTATAATGTAGGCAGCGGCCACGCCTGGCCCATCCGCCGGCTGCTCGACGCGCTCTTGGCGCTGTCGCCCATGCAGGTAGAAGTGACCCAAGACCC
>QEUY01000120.1 GCA_003577365.1 Chloroflexota bacterium
GCGGCGATCAAACAGCTTCAGCCGGCCTGCCAGGTGATCGGCGTGGAGCCGCGCGGCGCGGATACGATGTACCGCAGCTTTCAGGCAGGCAGCCCACAGGCGCTGGACCAGGTGCGCACCATTGCCGACAGCCTGGGCGCGCCCTACGCCGCGCCCTTCAGCTTTGCCGTCGCCCGCCGCTATGTCGACGAGATCGTGTTGATCGACGACGACGAGATGCGCCGCGGCATGGCGCTGCTCTTCCGTTCGATGAAGCTGGCCGTGGAGCCAGCGGGCGCGGCGGCCACCGCCGCGCTGTGCGGGCCGCTGCGCGCCCGGCTGGCGGGCCGGCGCGTGGGGCTGGTGGTCTGCGGCGCCAACCTGGACGTAGCAACCTTTTGTCGGGAGGTGACGGCGGGCGAGGCGCTGCTGGCCGATTGGCTGGCCTGAGCCTCGCCGCAGCCAGAGCTAGATAGCCATAAAAAGCAACGCCTTCCCGACTGGGGAAGGCGTCTGTGTTTGGAGCCGTTGATCGGACTTGAACCGATGACCTGCGCATTACGAGGGCGCTGCTCTACCGACTGAGCTACAACGGCGGGACTGCCTGCACAGCAGTCTATATAGTATAGCCAATCTGTCCGGTTCAGGCAACTTTTCGGGGCGGGGATGTGGCTGTAGTGCCTTGCGCCAAGCTCGACCTGTGACCGCCCACCGCCTACGCTATGATGGCGCTATTTTTGCACGCGGGTCACATAGCCACCATCGCGCGTGTCGACGCGAATGACGTCGCCTTCGTTGACGAACATGGGAACCTGCATCTTCAGCCCGGTTTCCAATTCGATCTGTTTGGTGGGCGCGTTGGCCGTATCGCCCGCCACGGCGGCCTCGGCCCAGACGACCTTGAGGTCGACGGTGGTGGGCAGGCTGACGTTGAGCGGCTCGCCTTCGTAGGATTCCAGTTCGACGACCATGTTGTCGAGCAGATAATCAGTGACGCCTTCCAGCGTATCCGGCCCCAGCATGATCTGCTCGAAGGTGTCGGTGTCCATGAAGTGATAGAACTCGCCGTCGTTGTAGAGATACTGCACCTGGCGGTTGTCCAGGCGCACATCCTTGACGCGCGCGCCGTTGTTATAGGTCTTTTCCACCGTCGAGCCGGTGCGGATATTGCGCACCTTGAGGCGGATCGTGGCGCCGCCGCGCGCGACTTTGATGTGTTGATAGTCCAGCACACGCCAGAGCTGGTTGTCTTCTTCGTAGATGTTGCCTTTACGCAATGTTTGTACTTCAGCCATGCAAGTTTTTTCCTAATGCCTTGTGTGCTTAACGAGTAACCAGTCCTAAACGCGTAGATTATACGGGCGCAGCCTGGTTGTGTCAAAGCGTCTGGGGGACTCTACGCGGTAAATTGGCTGAGCGCCAGCCGCAGCCGTTCCTCGACGCCCACAGCGTCTTTGGGGATCTTTTGGACGGCGCGCTGCGCCTCGACCACGCTGTAGCCCAGGGCGATCAGCGCCTCGATCACTTCGGTGTCCGCATCGGTGGCGCCGGCCAGGGCTTGCAGCCCCACCCCTTGTTTGATCTTGTCGCGCAGCTCTAGCACGATCTTTTCGGCAGTACGCTTGCCCACGCCGGGCACGCGCGCGATCAGCCCCGGTTCTTCGCCGGCGACGGCCATGCGCAGCGCGTCGGGGCTGAGCACGCCCAGCGTGGCGAGCGCCACTTTCGGCCCCACGCCGCTGACCCCCAACAGCAGTTCAAAGGTGACCAGTTCATCTTCGCTGGCAAAACCATAGAGGTTGAGCGCATCTTCGCGCACCTGCAGATAGGTGTGCAGCGTGATCGTCGTGCCCAGGTCGGTTTCCATTGCCACGGCGTCGGTCACGGCGACCTTGAGGCCAACGCTGCCCACGTCGATCACCAAAGCGTCTTTGCTGCGGGCGATCACCGTCCCGCGCACCATTCGTATCATGATCTCTGTTGCCCGCAGGGCCAGGCCCTAACCGGTTGGGCGACCGGACAATTCGGAGACAAACTTATAGCCGACGGCGTGAACAGTGACGATGAGCAGGGGGTGGGAGGGCGCTTCTTCGATCTTGTTGCGCAGCCGCCGCACGGCCACCTCGACTAGGTTGGTTCCACCGGCCAGATCATAGCCCCACACCTGCTCAAACAACTCTTCCTTGCTGATGGGCCGGTTGGCGCGCTCCATCAGGTAGCGGAGCAGCCGGTATTCGATCGGTGTCAGATGGACCACCGCGCCGCGCACGCGCACCTCTTGGGTGCGCTCGTTGACGCTGACGCCGCTGGCATGCAGGTGGTCGCTGGTCTGGTAAATGTCGCGCCACTGCATGCGGCGCATGATCGCCTCGATGCGCACCTGCACTTCGCGAATGCGAAATGGCTTGGTGATGTAGTCGTCGGCCCCCAGGTCAAAGCCCTGGACAATGTCGTCGGGCCGGTTGAGTGAAGTCAACATAACGATGGGGACTTGCGAAAAGCCGCGGATCTCGCGGCAAACGTCAAAACCACTCATGTCGGGCAGCAAAATGTCCAGCAAGACGAGTTGGATGGGCTGTGCGCGCACCTGCGCCAGCGCGTCTGCGCCGGTCCCGGCAATCGTCACCGTGTGCCCCTGGCGTTCCAACGAGGTGCGGAGCAGCTTTTGCAGTGTCGGCTCGTCTTCGACGACAAGGATATGCACCCGGTGCCTTGCCGTGCCATCAGAAGTGGGGGACAAAGGGCTGGATGACATCATTGGGGCATGCTTGTCTGTCTGGCAATAGCCTGCACGATAAGACCCGGACGGAGCGCAGGTCAGGCGTCTGCAATCCGCCGGTGATAGATGAGCGACTGCAGATGGCAGACGCCGATGGCGACGCCGTCGGCAGCGTCGTCGGGTTTGGGAATAAAGTCCAAGTCCAAGAGCCGCTGCACCATCTCTTGGACTTGGTGTTTTTCGGCGTTGCCATAGCCGGCAATTGCCTGTTTGACCTCGGCGGGTGTATATTCCGCCACTTCCAGACCGGCCAGCGCCGCCGCCAAGAGGACCGTACCGCGCGCTTGGCCCACCGAAATGGCGGTGGTGACGTTTCTTCCAAAAAAGAGCTTCTCGACCGCCACGCCCTGGGGCCGGAACTCGGCGATCAGCCGCTGGAGGTCTTCGAACAGTTCGCGCAGCCGCAGATGCATCGGCATCCCGGCATCGGTGCGGATCACCCCGCAGGCCAGCAGTTGAAATTCCCCTGCCAGCGTCAGGCCCACGACGCCATATCCGGTCGTCGCGGTGCCGGGGTCGATGCCCAGCACGACATATTCCAGTGTGGGGAGCGGTTGCTCCCCGGCGTGCGAAGCGTGCGGCCGCGCAACCGGCACCGTCAATTGATCCTTGGCTTAGGCGAACTGGGCGACCAGCTCGTCGGTCAGTTCCAGGTTATGATAGACGTTGCTCACATCGTCCAGCTCGTCGAGTGCTTCGAGCAAATTCAAGACCGCGCCCGCCTCCTCGGCCTCGAGCGAGAGGGTGGTATTGGGCTTGAGGATCAGCTTGGACTCGTCCGCCGTAAAGCCGGCATTGGTCAGCGCCTGGCTCACCTGGGCCAGGTCGGCGCGTGCCGTGTAGACTTCCACGGCATCATCGCCGGTCACCACATCCTCGGCGCCGGCCTCCAGCGCAGCCATGAAGATCTCTTCTGGGTCAAGCTTTTTGGCTTTGCCCTCCTCGTCGACAAGGTTGAAGAGCAGATAGCCGCTTTCTGTAAACTGCCAGGCGACCGAGCCAGGCTCGCCCAGGCTGCCATTGGCGCGCGTGAAGGCGCGACGCACCTCCGAGATGGTGCGGTTGCGGTTGTCGGTGAGACACTGCACGATCAGGGCGACGCCGTGCGGGCCGTAACCCTCGTAGCTCACTTCCTCGATCTCGGCGGCGTCTTTTTCCAGCCCTGCCCCGCGACGGATGGCGCGGTCGATGTTCTCCTTGGGCATGTTTTCGGCACGCGCCCGGTCGACGGCGATGCGCAGCGAGAAGTTGGCGTTGGGGTCGGCGCCGCTGCGCGCCGCGATCTGAATTTCACGCGCCAGCCGGGTGAAGACCTTGCCACGGGCGGCGTCGGCTGCGCCTTTTTTACGTTTGATGGTCGACCACTTTGAATGTCCAGACATAGTTTGGTCCCTTCCTACTTCAGACCGTGGGACAGGGGCGATACGAATCGCCCGGCCCCCCACGGCCATCCCTTTACTCGAACAAGCTGCAAACTCCACACCGCTCAGCCCGCGCCCAATTATGGCACAACAGAACCCTCCCTGCCAACTGGTTTGGAGCGGTGCTAGACCTGGTTAGCCTGAGGCGCGGCGACCGGCTCTGCCGGCAGGGCATCTTGCTCGCCGGCAGAGGCCGCGCACCGCGCGGCCCGATAGTCATCCGCCGCCTTCACCAGCCCGACAAAGAGCGGGTGGGGCCGGTTGGGCCGGCTCTTGAATTCGGGATGGAACTGGCTGCCCACCATATAGGGGTGGTCGGACAGTTCGGCAACCTCCACCAGCCGGCCATCGGGCGAGAGGCCGCTAAAGACCATGCCGTTTGCCAGCAGCACCTCGCGATAGTGGTTGTTGAACTCGAAGCGGTGGCGGTGGCGTTCCTGGATCACGCTGGCGTAGTTGAGCGCCTGATAGACGGCGGCGGCGCGCGTGCCCGGTTTGAGATGGCAGGGATAGATGCCCAGGCGCATCGTGCCGCCCATGTCGGCGATGTCGCGCTGGTCGGGCATCAGGTCGATGATCGGGTATTCGGTGCTGAGGTCAAACTCGGTGCTGTTCGGCTCATCGCTGCCAAAGATGGCGCGCGCCAGTTCAATGCACATGACCTGCATGCCCAGGCAGAGACCCAGGTAGGGAACCTGGTGCTCGCGCGCATAGCGCGCCGCCACGATCTTGCCCTCGATGCCGCGGTAGCCGAAGCCCCCCGGCACGACGATGCCGTCCACCTCGGCCAGGCGGTGCAGGCTGCGCCCCTTTTCCAGCTCTTCGGAACTGATCCATTCGATCTCGACATGCCGCCCGATGGCGAGGGCGGCGTGCATGAGCGACTCTTTGACGCTGAGATAGGCGTCTTCCAACTCGACATATTTGCCCACCAAGCCGATGCGCAGGACCGGTTTTTCGGCGCGCACGTCGTCGATAAAATGCCGCCAGTCGGCCAGCCCCTCTGCCGGCAGGCGGGTGGCGTTGAGCTGCAGGTGTTCGACCAGCCATTCGCCCAGCCCCGCGTCCTCCAAACTGAGCGGCACGGCATAGATGGTGTCGGCGGTGACCAGCGGGATCACGGCCTCTTGCTCGACATCGCAGAAGAGCGCGATCTTGGCGCAGACATCGTCGTCGACGGGGTGATCGCTGCGCAAGACGATCACGTCGGGCTGGATGCCGATGCCGCGCAGTTCGCGCACGCTGTGCTGGGTGGGCTTGGTCTTGAGTTCCTTGCTGGCGGCAATGTAGGGCAGCCAGGTCACATGGATATAGAGCGTGTTGCGGCGGCCCACGTCCTTGCGCATCTGGCGGATGGCTTCGAGGAAGGGCAGCCCTTCGATGTCGCCCACCGTGCCGCCGATCTCGACCAAGACCACGTCGGCGTTGGTGCTGCGCGCCACCAGGCCGATGCGCCGCTTGATCTCGTTGGTCACATGCGGGATCACCTGGATCGTGCCGCCCAGATAGTCGCCGCGGCGCTCTTGGTTGAGCACATAGTGATAAATCTGCCCGCTGGTGACATTGCTGAGCTTGCTTAGGTTTTCGTCGACAAAGCGCTCATAGTGGCCCAGGTCGAGGTCGGTCTCGGCCCCGTCTTCGGTGACAAAGACCTCGCCGTGTTGATAGGGCGACATAGTGCCGGGGTCGACGTTGAGATAGGGGTCGAGCTTCATAATGGCGACGCGAATGCCGCGCGCCTTCAGAATCCGCCCGATTGAAGCGACGGTGACGCCCTTGCCCAGACCGGACAAAACGCCGCCGGTCACAAAGATATATTTGCTGCTGTCCTGATTCCTGCTGTCTTGGTTCTTGGTCGGTTGGCTGTCCATGCTCTCCCCCTGCCAGAGTCCGTTGCTCGAACAAGTATACCATGCGGTGCAAGTTTTTGCCTGGTTTTGCCTGCCCCAGCGCGACGTTGCGCCCGGCGCGGGGCTTCGGCAAACGGTTGCAGGTGGTGTATCATGGCCCATGGCGGCCCGACCGGCGCGCGGGCTGCGCGTTCACTTGTGCAAAACGGCGGAGCGGGAACGTACCCAGGAGCGACGAGAGAGGGTGAAATGTGACGAACGACGACCCCGTGCTGGCGCGGTTGTTGGATAAGCTGGCGCAGGCGCAAGCCTGCTGGTTTAGCTCGGTGCGCCCCGATGGCCGCGCTCACCTCGCGCCCATTTGGCATGTCTGGCACAACCGGCGTATCTATGTGGTGACCCAGGCCGGTTCGGTGCGCGCCCGCAACATCCAGGCCAACCCGGCGGTGAGCGTGGCGCTGCCCGACCCGATGAACGTGGTGATCGTGGAGGGGACAGCGCGGCCCGCGCCCGAGGCCGCGGCAGAAATCCAGCCGCTCTTTGCCGCCAAGTACAAATGGGATATCAGCACCGACGACGACTATACGCTGGTGCTTGAGGTGACGCCGCATAAGCTGATGGCGTGGGGCGCGGACGGCGAGGGGCGCTGGCATTTTGACGGCGAGCCGGATCGCGGGCGCACGGAGCCGGCATGAGCAGCGCGGTGGCCCGCTACCCTGTCGATCTCCAGGTGCACAGCACCTATTCAGACGGCGCCGGCACGCCGCAGGCGCTGGTGGCCCGCGCCGCGGCGCTGGGCATCCGCGTCTTGGCGCTGACCGACCATGACACGGTGCAGGGCGTCGACGCCGCCAGGGAGGCGGGGCGGCGGCACGGCGTCTGGGTTCTGCCTGGCCTGGAGTTTAGCACACGCAGCGACCGCGACCTGGACCTGCTCGACATCAACATCCTGGGCTATGGCATCGACCCGCATCACCCGGCGTTGACCGCCGTCTTGCAGCAGGTGGTCGAGAGCCGCATCGAGCAGAAGGTGCGCCAGATCGAACGGCTGCAAGGCTACGGCGTCGACGTGCCGGTGGAGGATGTTTTGGCGCGCGCCGGCGGTGTGCCGGGCCGGCTGCACATCGCCCAGGTGGCGCTGGAGCGCAACCCGCAGCATTTTCAGTCGCTGCAAGAGGTCTTTGACCAGTATCTCGCACCCGACGCGCCCCATTCCACCTATGTCACGCGCAGCTTTAGCCTGACGGTGGAAGAGTCGATCGCCGTGACCCACGCCGCGGGCGGGATCGCGGTCTTGGCCCACCCCGGCAGCTATACCCGTGTGCAGGATGTCAATGGGGCGGTGCGGCGCATGCAGGCCATGGGGTTGGACGGGCTGGAGGTGCGCTATCCCTATGCCCAGAACCGCGGGCATCGTGGCGCATCGGCGGCCCAGGTGGCGCGGGTGATCGCCCGTTTTCGCAGCCTGGCACTGGAGCTTGACCTGATCCAGACCGGCGGCAGTGACTATCACGGCACGGCCAAACCCGGCATCACGCTGGGCATGGCCGGTTTGACCCTGGCTGAGTGGACGGCATTGGCCGCTCGGCTGGGGTGGAGATGGGATGCATGAGCGAATGGACACACAAATGGACACCGGAAAGGGCGCAGGCAGGAGCACAGAAAACACAGGAAAGAATACAGCCGCCGGACGCGCTCCGGCCAGGCCGCCCCACCTGGATTGAAGTAGACCGCAGCGCGCTGGTCAACAATGTCCGCGCTATCCGCCGCCGGCTCGCCCCCGGCTGCCAACTGATGGCCGTGGTCAAGGCCAACGCCTACGGCCACGGCGCGGTCGGGGTGGCCGAGACCGTGCTGGCCGCGGGCGCGGATCGGCTGGCCGTGGCGACGCTGGCCGAAGCCGTGGAACTGCGCCAGGCCGGCGTCGGCGTGCCCATCCAGGTGTTGGGCTACACGCCCGGCTGGCAGATGGCCGAGGCCGTGTGCCAGGGGGTGACCGTTACGGTGTTCGACCTGGAGACGGTGCAGGCCCTGAGCGCGGCCGCGCGGGAGGCGGCGCAGACGGCGCAGGTGCATGTCAAGGTCAATACGGGGATGAACCGGCTGGGGCTGCCGCCACAGGCCGTGGCCGAGTTTCTGACCATGCTGCACGACTTTGCCGCGGTGCGCGTGGAGGGCATCTTCACCCATTTCGCCACGTCCGACGTCGACCGTGAGTTTGCGCGCACGCAGTTCGCCCGTTTTGCCGCGCTGCTCGACCAACTGGCGCAGGCCGGGCTGCGCCCGCCGCTGGCCCACGCCGCCAACTCCGCCGCCATCCTGACGCTGCCCGAAACGCATTTGGATATGGTGCGCTGCGGCATCGCCCTCTATGGGCTGGACCCCGACGTGGAGGCCGCGCCGCTGCCGCCGGAGTTTCGCCCCGCGCTCAGTTGGAAGGCGCAGGTGGCGCAGGTCAGCTTTTTGCAGCC
>QEUY01000121.1 GCA_003577365.1 Chloroflexota bacterium
ACGGCTGGCGCAGGAGAGCGGCAAGCTCAATCTGCGCATCTTCCTGCGCGACCAGAACCTGGACTTGATGGACCGCTATCTCAACGCAGGGCAGTTCCGCTCCGTTCCGGTTTTTGTCCTGTTTGATGCGGACTTCCGCGAGATCGGCCATTGGATCGAACGTCCGGCCAAGCTGACCGAGATGATCCAAGAGGTGCGCAACCGAGCCTTTGCGACCGATCCGGAGCTGGCCGGCTTCTCGCCCGACACCTCGCCCAGCGAGCTTCCGGAGAAAGCGCGGCTGCATCTGCGCCAGGTGATGGCTGACTTCCGCGCCGAAATGCGTGCGTTCTCCGACAACGAGGTCGTCCGCGAACTGCGTGCGATCCTTGCGGGCGCGCCCGCCACGACCAAGGCCAAAGATAACGCGGCCACGTCGAACGGCACACCGGCGGCTGCCCCATCTGCAAGACCGTTGGCAAGGCCGCCCGCAGAACGGCCTGCCGAACAGCCTGTCGAGGTCAAGATCACCTATTGCTCGGAATGTGGGTATGAGCCGCAGACCTTGGCGCTGACCTCCGCCCTGATGATCGAGTTCCGCGATCAGATCGCGTCGCTGGAATTGATCCCCTGGCACGAAGGTACATTTGATGTGGTGGTCGACGGCGAGCTGGTTCACTCGATGCTGCGCGACGGAGGCTTCCCGGAAAACGAGACGATTATCCGGGCCGTGCGCAGCCGCCTGGGCGTGTCACAGCCCAGCTAGTGGCCCAAGGTCCGCACGCTGTGCTCGCGCCCGTGGTGGGTGATCTGCCAGTGGCCGAACTGCTCCAAGAGGGCGCGCGCCCGGTCACGCCGCACCTGCATGCGCGGATCTTTCACGTCCCAGGTCCCTAGCACTTGGTTGACGACCAGCAGTGAGTCGCCCCGGATCTCGACGCGCGCGCTCGCGGGTGAAGCACCGCTGTCGTGCAGCTTTTTGAGGATCGCTTCGAGCGCCGCGATCAGCGTGTCATACTCGGCCTCGTTGTTGGTCACGCGGTCGCCAAAGCGCAACTGCACCAGTTGCTGTGGCTGTCCGGGCCAGCGCAGCGCATAGCTGCCATAGCCTTGGCCCGGATTGCCGCGGCTGCCGCCGTCAAAGATGACCCCGATCGGCTGCTCTGGGGCCTGGCCGGGCAGCGGGGCCATGGCGTGCGGCTCCAGCGGTGCAGCGTTCTGCGGCGCGCCGACGATCACCTTGCCGCTGACCGGCGAGCGGTAGCTCTCTGCTGCAGGCGGCTGTGGAACAGGTGAGGCAGGCGGGCGCTCTGCCGGTACAAAATTACCCGGCGCGGGCTTGGCCGCGGCGCGGCGCAACAGCCGGCGATAGCGCAGCCCCAGGGCAGGCGCAATCTGCAGCCGGTTGCGGTCGGTCAGCAGGTCATCCGGACCGGCCAGGCCGCTGGCGCGCAGCCGGCGCAGCAAAAGGCGGCGTTGCGCGGGGTCCAGCCGCTCGACGGCGGCGAAGATCGACGGCAGCGGCGTGTCCTCGGCCAAGCCATCATGCCGGCGCGACTCTGGTTTAGATACATTCTCGTCGCTGCGGGCCATCGTCGGCGCGTCCGTCTGTGCCGCGTGCCCTAGGCGCGCACGGTCTGGCGTTCTTGGCGCTGGCGCATGCGCGCCCGCTCCCAGAGGTGGAGCAGGTTGGAGGAGTGGAACTGCTGGACGATGCCGCCCAGCGGAATGCGGCTGCGGCCAAATTGTTCGATGTCGTGTTGTAGCAGGTCATGCTTGGTTGCGCCGCGCGCCATCAGCAGATCGACCGTGGCCTCAATATCGCTCAGATATTTGATGCTGGCGTTGATGCTGCTCGTCACTTCGCCGCGCAGCAAAATGTCGCCATGTCCCTGGACAATGCTCTCGAGGTTGTAGTCATGCAGGTTGGAAAGCGAGCGCTTGTACTGCTCGACGTCGCTGAACGGCGACGCGATCAGCGGCACAGGCATCATCAGGTCGCTGGCAAAGAGCACCTTGTCTTCGCGCACATGCACGGCGCAGACTTCGGGGCTAGGACCAGGCGTATTGAAGATATGCACCGTCTTGCCCCCCAAGCGGATCACCATGCCCTCGTTGAAGACCAGTTTGGGCAGGCGGATATGCACCTGGCGCAACTCCGGCGTATGCTCCTTGGCCTCTTCCAACGAGGTAAAGGCATATTTGATCAACATCTCGCGGCAGAGCTCATGCGCCACCAGTTCCGCTTCGGGGAACAGATAGGAGCCGTAAACATGGTCGGCGTGGGCCACCGTGTTGATCACATAGCGGATCCCCTCCGGGCAGACGCGCTCGGCAAAGTCGATGATCTGGCGCGTCTCGGAGGGGAAAGGCAGCGTGTCGATCAGAATGCCGCCCTCCGGCGTTACCACCAGCCCGGCGTTAACCTCCAAATAGAGATCGCTGGTAAAGACCCAGGTGTCGTCGGCTACACGCGTGCGGATGATCGCCACTGGTCACTCCTCACCCCTACAGGGCTTCCTACGGCTATGCCCACTCTGTTCATTTCCACGATTATGACAAGCGTACCGAGTCTAACATAGTCTCCGCCGTCCGTCAAAAAAGTTAACATAAATCGACCTGGGTGGCCCGCGCACAAAAAAAAGACCGCCCGGAGATGCCGGACGGAAAATGACTCCGCGAGATCGTGTGGACAGTGGGTTGCGAACCTGCAAACGCAGGTGGGTGCCGATTGGGCGCTTCTGTCTTATCTCAGCCGAAGCCGAGGCTACCACTTCCACGCCGCGTGATCGAGCTCCCGAATTGAAACTGTTGGCTCGCCCCGTATGTCTATCCAATCACGGAAACCGCAGAGTCATCTATACTATAGCACAGGTCGTCAAGAGAAGCAAAGCGCCGATCCGCGCCGGGCCAAAGAAAATTGACCGGCGCGGGCCGCGCCGATTCGCCCCGTGCGCTCCATTTATTCACTGGTTGCGCTGGGCGGCAGCAGCCGCTGCACGGTCGCCACCAAGTCATGCATGAGGATCGGGCGCACCAGAAAGGCCTGCATCTGTGCAGCCAGCGGCGCATAACGCTCGCGATACCAGGCTTCGGCGATCAAGATCATCACGGCGTCGGGGACGAGGTTGCGCAGCGCCTGCACCTGGTCGGGCGTGGCGCGCGGGTCATCCTTGGTATCGAGCAGCACCAGCGGCGGGTCGACGCGCTCCGCCAGGATCGCCTTAACCCCCAGGTGGAGGCTGGGCAGCGCCAGCACAGCATAGCCCAACTCTTGCAGCGAGACCAGGGTCAAGGTGCGCGTTTGCCAGTCGGCGGAGAGCAGCAGCAAGCGCCGCGGGGGGCTGGCGTCTGGGGCAGGATCGGGCATACTCATCATCTCACCTGCGGCGTCTCATCTGCGGGCCGGCCTGCGCCGCCAGTTGCTCCACAAACCCATCCACCGAATAGACGGCGGCATCTATCCCCAGGCGGCGGGCCAGCCGCGTTATCTGCGGCGGCTCCACATAGGTGCTGGCCAGCAGGTCGGTCTGGGCAAAGACCGCCTCAGGTGCGCCGTCGACCAGCACCTGGCCCTGCCCCATGACGACGATGCGGCTGAAATGGGTCGCCACAAAGTCGATATCGTGGCTGATGGCGATCACGGTCTTGGCTTCGCCGCGCAGCGCGGCCAGCACCCGGCCCAGCTCCTGCACCGTGGCGTGATCCTGGCCGGTCGTCGGCTCGTCCAGCACAATGATCGGTGTGTTCATCGCGATCACGGCCGCGATGGCTACGCGCTTGCGCCAGGCTGGGGTCAAATCATAGGGGTGCAGGTCGCGCCGCTCGACCAGCCCCAGCAGGTCCAATGCATGCTCCACCTGTGCATCCACCTGGTCGGGCGGAAGCTTGAGGTTGAGCGGGCCGACGCGCACCTCGTCTTCGACGCGCGTCTTGAAAAGCTGGTCGTCGGGGTTCTGAAAGACATAGCCGACGCGCGCGGCAAGCTGCGCCACCGAATGCTCGCCGGTCAGCCAGTCGCCCACGCGCACCGTGCCGCGTGTGGGCTGGAGCAGCCCATTGAGATGTTTGACCAGCGTGGTTTTGCCCGACCCGTTTTGGCCGATGATCGCCACCTGTTCGCCCGGCGCAATGTGCAGCGAGACGCCGCGCAGCGCCTCTACGCCGGTCGGATAGGTGAAATACAGGTCTGTGATATCAATCTGCATGCTCAATCCATCTGCGATTCCGCCTGTCGGGCGCTGCCGTTCAGTACGGCGGCAAAGCCGGAGGCCGCTTGATCCAGGGTGACGGGCAGCGGACGGCCGTCGGGCCACAGCCCGCGGCCTGCGCTCTGCCGCGCCGCCACGGTGTAGGCCGTCTGCCCCACGGCATGCGCGGCCAACTCCGGGCTGACCAGCACTTCATCCGGCGGCCCATCGAGGACGATGCGGCCCGCATCCAAGAGCAGCACGCGGTCGGCAAAGGTGGCCACCCATTCCAGCTTATGCTCGGCCATGAGCACCGTCATGCCCTGGCGGCTGAGACTGCGGATGGCGGCAAAGACCTCGCGGCTGCCGATCGGGTCCAGTTGTGAGGTCGGCTCGTCCAGCACCAGCACCTTGGGCGACATGACCAGGATCGACGCCAGCGCCACACGCTGCTGCTGCCCGCCTGAAAGCCCGTAGGGCGAGCGCGCGGCCAGGTCGCCGATCCCGGTCAGCTCCATGACCTCGGTCACACGGCGGCGCATCTCGTCGCGCGGCACGCCCAGGTTTTCCAGCCCAAAGGCGATCTCCTCAAAGACGGTGAACTTGGCCCCAGAGATCTGGTTGGACGGGTTCTGAAAAACCAGCCCCGCGACCAGCATCAGTTCGTCCAGCCCGTGGCTGCGCGTGTCCAACCCGGCGACGCGCACCTCACCCTGCAGTTCGCCCTGGAAGAAATGGGGCACAAAGCCGGTCACAGCATAGCCCAGCGTCGATTTGCCCGCACCGTTGGCCCCCACGATGGCGACAAACTCGCCCTCCTCGATCTGCAAGTTCACCCCTTGCAGCGCGGGCGCGGCGGTGTGGGGATAGGAGTAGGTCACGTCGCGCAGGTCAATCAACGCCATAGCCCAAGCCCGATCAGGATGAGGGTGAGCGCCGCCAGCGCCAGCCGCAAGCTGTGCTGCCCTGGGCTGTCGGGGATCTCGATCAGGCTGGTCTTGACGCGCTTGGCCTTAAAAGCGCGCGCCTCGAGCGCGATCGCCCGCTCTTCGACGTCGACCAGCGAGCCAAAGACCAACGGCCCCACCAGCGGCACCAGCGCCCGCGCCCGGTTGAGCGGCGACCCGCCCGTCTCCAGGCCACGGGCGCGCTGGGCGTCGACAATCGTGTTGGCCTTGGCGCGCATCTCTGGGATGATCTGCAGCGTGCTGACGATCACATAGGTCAACGACGGCGACACCCCGCGGCGGTTGAGGTCGGCCATCAGCGCGCCGGGGTGGGTGCTGAAGAGCAACAGCAGAAACGACCCCACCATCGTGATGATGCGCGTGGCGGTGAGATAGGCAAACTGCACCCCTTCCAGCTTGACGCTGAAGATCCAGAACGCAAAGATCACCGTGCGCCCGCCTGGGTAAAAGAGACTTTGCATGACAAAGAGAAAGGCGACCAGCGGCAGCAGCAGCCGCACGGTCGTGCGCAGAAACGGCCCGGCCACCCGGCCCCACATGCTCAGCGGGATCAGCACCAAGAGATAGAGCAGCGTGGGCAGCCAGTAGCCAGGCCCTAAAAAATCGACCAGGACCAGGCAGAGCGCCAAGGTCAATTTGGTGAGCGGGTTCAGCCGGTGCAGCGGGCTGTCCCGTTCGATATACAGGCTCAGGCGTGCGGACACGGTAGGGGGTCACCTAGCGCCGGGCATAGGTGGCCGAGGTAGCGGGCGCGGCCAGCACATTCTCGGCGCGCGGGAAGCGCGCCACATAGCGGCTGGACAGACCTTTGACCACAGCCCACGCCAGGAAACAGGTGGCGATCTTGTCGATCGGCTCGAAAATGAAGTTGGTCGCCAACACCGACTCGATCAGCCCGCGGCCCGACGCCAGCAGATAGGCAGTGAGGAAGGAAGAGCCGCTGGCGGTGATGCCGCCGTAGAGCGCCACGTTGATAAAGGCCGAGGCAATCGCCGCCACAAAGGCGATGATCACCCCGCTGAGCAGCACGCCCCACCAGGTTTTGAACCAGCCGTAGTTGGCGCAGATGCCCGCGGTCAGGCCGATCAACAGCGCCACCGGGAACCACGGCAGGGCATTCGGGTCAATCGTGATGCCCCAGATAATATTGGACAGGGTGCCGGTCAAGGCCCCGGCCCATGGCCCCGCCAGGATCGCCACCAGCACCGTGCCGATCGAGTCGAGATAGACCGGCAGCTTGAGCAGCGCCACGATCTGGCCGATCACCACATTGATGGCGATGGCGACCGGGATCAAGACCAGGGTCACCGTACTGAAGTCACGTCGCAAACGTTCGCCGAAGTTCATGGTGTCCTCTCCTGAGATGTGGGTATACGGCAGATCATCTGGAACGTTCTCCAAGGCGCGTTACGAAATGGCGGCGTTCATGCTGCGGATCAACGCTTCCATACGCGTGACAAAGAGGTCGATAAAGGCGCGGGCGCGCACCTGCAGCGCCACGCGCAGGTTGGGCGAGTGCTGCCAGGCGTTGTAAAAGTCGCCGATCGTCTGGCCCATGCCCAACTCGCTGCTGAGATCGACCGTGACATAGAGTGGACGGGTCGTCACCAGCTCCGGGGCGAAGGTCAGCGCCAACGCCAGCGGGTCGTTGATCACACAACCCTGGATGCCCTGATAGTCGTCGTGAAACTCCATATAAAAGCGCGTGGCGTCGGCGATGAACTGCGCAATGGGCGAGTTGAGCGCCAGCAGCCGGGAGACGTCACGCTGCGTCAAGACGCACTGATAGGTCACATCCAGCGGCGCCAGGGTGATGGGCATCCCCGAATGATAGACGATATGTGCGGCGTGGGGGTCCACATAGGTGTTGAATTCGGCGACAGGCGTGGTGTTGCCCTGGTGCAGCAGCGCGCCGCCCATGATGATCACCTCACGCACCGCTTTGACGATGCGCGGCTCGCGGCGGATCGCCAGCGCCACATTGGTCAGCGGCGCCACGGCCACCAGGGTCATCTCGCCCGGCGCGGCCATGATCTGCTCGATCAGCAGATCCACCGCGTGCCGGCTGCCCGCGACCTGTGGCGACGGCTCCAGCCGCGCATAGCCCAGGCCGGTGTCGCCGTGGGTTTCGGGTGCGGTCAGGGGCGGGCGGATCAGCGGTGTCTCCAAGCCGGCAAGCACAGGCACATGGGTGGCGTGCGCCAGCGCCAAGACGCGCAACGCATTGTCCACACCCTGCGCCAAGCTGCAGTTGCCGCCGGTGACGGTGATGGCCTCTAGCGACAGCTCGGGAGAAGCCAACGCTAACAGGATCGCCAGCGCATCGTCGATGCCTGGGTCGGTGTCTAGGATAATCCGGCGTGGCGCGTGTGTGTCCATGCAGTCGCATCCTCTTGGGCAGGGGGATAATTGGCTGCATTCTACCAGACTTTATGTGCGCTGACTACTTGATGTGCGCTGACTACTTGGCGTGCGGCGGCTGGGCCGCGCGACCCGCGCGGGGTATCGAGAAAAACACAAAGCCCAGGCTGAGCGCCTGGGCCTCACTGCATTACCGTATTGAGCTGAACACCGTTGAACTGGAGGCAAGCTGGGGGGATGTGCTTGGAGACCAGAGCCTTACTTGGGTGTCGAGCTTGCCAGTTGGGGCATACGCCTGCTGGGGACCGGCTGCACGTCCTTCATCGCCGGTGCAAGCCGGCTTGCGCCAGACCCGGTGCGACCTGACACGGCACGCTGCGTCCGCCCGCTGGCAACACAGGCGCTGATGAAGACAAGCGTGCAAAGAAAACTAATCGATAGAAAACCTACGACGAGTACAGTCACCAACATGATGGCTCAGACCTCCATTTCAACCGGGCCGCCGTCCTTCGTTAGCCGGCATTGTAAACGAGGCGCAGCGCACAGTCATCAGTCAAATGTACCCTCACAGCAAGGACAGACAAGGACAAATGACGTAGTACATCTCGGCAAGACGTAATCACACGCTACCCAAAACCCGAAGCGCAAATGTGCCACGCGCTTGGTCAGGTATTTCCTGCTACCCGGGCTGCCGGTGACCCGCTATCTCGTGGTATACAGTCTAGAGATTAACAAACCATCCACCCGGTCTTTAAACCTTCGTTAAGGAGACGCAAAGACTACGTTCAATACCCTGTTCAATACCCTGTTCAATACCCTGGTTGCAGGGTGCGCGGGGTAAACAGGCCAAATGTTCGCTCGCAACCTGCACCATTCGCACAGCTTATGGTAAAATCAGACCTATGTCGCGCCAACTACCTGAACGAGTCCAGCAAAAGCTGATCAACCTGCCCGACAGCCCCGGCGTCTACCAGATGCTCGACG
>QEUY01000122.1 GCA_003577365.1 Chloroflexota bacterium
TCCTGGTTGAGGTCATCGAGGGCAACGGCATTGGCGTGCGCGACGGTCGCCGGCGTGGCGCTGAGGGTGAAGCGCCCCTGGTCTTGCGTATAGACATGGACTCCGCCGCCGCCGCTCATCAGATAGCTGTTGCCCAAGCCGGTGAGCAGGCCGGCGTCATAGCTGGCGGTCACGAGGTCGAGATCGCCGTCGCCATCCAGGTCTCCCCAGTTGAGCGCCGTGGCCGGACGGCTGACGCCGGTCAGCAGACGGCGCACGAACTGGGTTTCGCCCAAGGCATCGAAACCCAAGCTGTGAAAATAGTTGAGCGCACCGGTGCTGCGTGTCAGGACGATGTCGAGCCGGTTGTCGCCGTCCACATCCACCAGCGTGACGGCGCGCGTGTGTCCGTCGCCAAAGGGCTGTTTGCGAAACTGTGGCGCACCGTCGTGCGAAGAGCCATCGTGCGAAAAGCCGTCGTTCCAGAAGATGGCATCTTGCCCTTCATACGCGCCCAGCACCAGGTCGATGTCGCCGTCGCCGTCGAGGTCGCCCGCGGCCAGCCCGGAGCCGTTGGCTTCGAACATCTCGATCAGGCCGTCGACGGTGCGCGTCTGGTGGTCGAGCACATAGGGCACAAAGCGATCAAGACAGGGCGCGGCGGGCGGTTGCAGGGCGGCGCGGCTGCTGATCACGGCCTCTACAGCACTGGTCTCTGTGGCCGGGGTTGCGGCGGCAGGCCACGCCGCCGACAGCGCCGTGAGCAGCGCTAGGAGCAGCGCCGGCAGACGGCGTAGGGCGGCAATCGAGGTCATGCGGGCTGGCTGCATCAAGCTGTGGTCTTTCATTGGGTACGTTTGGACATGTGACGAAACGGCGCGCCTGTATTTGTACCACGGGGCACAGTCGGTTGTAAACTGGCGGTGCAAAGAGGGGCACGTCCCAGCTTGTCGAATCTCGTCAAATGCCTCGCCTTGTCGAGCGACGGCCGATTTGTGCCGAGCGCCAATTTGTTGTCTATGCGGGGCGATGTGCCTATAATAGCCTGTCGCAGTGTACAAGACCAGCGGGCAGCGCCTGTCCCCCGATGCGTGCGCGGAGGTGCGAGCAGTGATACGGACAGAGGCGCGGGCGCTGCCGGGTAGATTGGAATCAACCGTTTATGGCAAAACTAGTCATTGTCGAGTCGCCGACCAAGGCCAGGACGATCCGCGGCTTTCTGCCTGCGGGCTATCACGTCGAGGCCAGCATGGGCCATGTGCGCGACCTGCCCGCCTCGGCCAGCGAAGTGCCTAGCCAGTATAAGGGCGAGAGTTGGTCGCGGCTGGGGGTTAATGTCGAAAAGGATTTTGACCCGCTCTATGTCGTGCCTGCCGGCAAGAAGAAGGTGGTGGCGAAGCTCAAAGAGGAGCTGAAAAAGGCCGACACCTTGATCCTGGCCACCGACGAAGACCGCGAAGGCGAGAGCATCGGCTGGCATCTGAGCGAGGTGCTCAAGCCCAAGGTGCCTGTGCGCCGCATGGTCTTTCATGAGATCACGCGCGAGGCGATCTTGAACGCGCTCGACGACACGCGCGAGATCGACCAGAACCTGGTGCGCGCCCAAGAGACGCGGCGCATCTTGGACCGGCTGGTCGGCTATACGGTCTCGCCGCTGCTCTGGAAGAAGATCGCGCCCAAGCTGTCGGCGGGGCGTGTGCAGAGCGTGGCCGTGCGCCTGCTGGTGCAGCGTGAACGCGAGCGCCGCGCCTTTCGCGCCGGGACCTATTGGGACCTGCGCGCGCTGTTGAACAAACGGCCCGACCAACCGGCCCACCGTTTTGAGGCGCAGTTGGTGGCGGTGGGCGGGCTGCGCGTGGCGACGGGCCGCGATTTCGACGAGCATACCGGCCAGATCGCGGGCGGCAGAAACGCCAAAGAGGTGCTGCTGCTCGACCAGGCGCAGGCCGAGGCGCTGGCCGAACGGCTGCTGCAGGGGCTGTGGCGGGTCAGCGCGTTGGAAGAGAAGGAGTCGATGCGCTCGCCCGCGCCGCCTTTCACCACCAGCACGTTGCAGCAAGAAGCCAACCGCAAGCTGGGCATGAGCGCCAAAGAGACGATGCGCGTGGCGCAGACGCTCTATGAAAACGGCTATATCACCTACATGCGGACCGACTCGGTGCATCTGAGCGACCAGGCGATCAACGCCGCGCGGCGGCGCATCGTCGAGTTGTACGGCCAAGACTATCTGACGGCGCAGCCGCGGCGCTATAAGACGCAGGCGAAGAGCGCGCAAGAGGCGCATGAGGCGATTCGCCCGGCAGGCGACCGTATGCTGCCGGTGGATCAACTGCCCTTGGCGGGCCAAGAAGCACGGCTCTATGATTTGATCTGGAAGCGCACAGTGGCGACGCAGATGGCAAATGCCCGGCTGCGCTTCACCACGGCGACGATTGAAGTCGAGGATGCCGTCTTCCGCGCCAGCGGGCGCACGGTGCTGTTTGCAGGCTTTTTCCGCGCCTATGTCGAAGGGTCGGATGACCCCGAAGCGGCGCTGGAGAGCCAGGATTCGCCGCTGCCGCCGCTTGCCATCGACGAGGTGGTCGACTGCCGCGACCTGCAGGCGATGGGCCATGAGACCAAGCCGCCGGCGCGCTATACCGAGGCGACGCTGGTCAAGGCGTTGGAGGCGGAGGGCATTGGCCGGCCCAGCACCTATGCCACGATCATCGACACGATCCAAGAGCGCGGCTATGTCTTTAAGCAGCGCCGTGAACTGGTGCCGACCTTCACCGCCTTTGCCGTGACCAAGTTGATGGAAGACCATTTTGAGAACTTGGTGGACCTCAAGTTTACCGCCACGATCGAGCAGGAGTTGGATGAGATCGCGGCAGGCGAGGCCGACTGGCTGCGCTATCTGCGTGACTTCTTCCTGGGCGAAGCGGGGCTGGAGAACCAGGTACGCAACAAGGAAGCGGCGATTGACCCGCGCGTGGTCAGCGCCGTAGACCTGGAAGGGCTTGACGCCGAGGTGCGCATCGGCCAGTTTGGGCCTTATGTGGCGCGCGAACAGGACGGCGACCGCCTCACCGCCGGGCTGCCGCCCGATCTGCCGCCCGCCGACTTGACCGAGGAGATGGTGCTGCAGATCCTGAGCCAGAAGAGCGACGGCCCCCAGCGTTTGGGCGAAGACCCGGCGACCGGCCAGCCTGTGTTGCTCAAGGTCGGCCCCTATGGCCCCTATGTGCAGTTGGGCGAGGACGGCGAGACGCGCACCAAGCCCAAGCGCGCCAGCCTTCTCAAAGGCATGTCGCCCGGCGAGGTGACGCTGGAGCTGGCGCTGCGGCTGCTCAGCCTGCCGCGCACGTTGGGCGAGCACCCCGATACGGGCAAAGCGGTGCAGGCAGGGGTAGGCCGTTTTGGGCCATACATTGTGCATGATGGCCGTTTTGTCAGCCTCAAAGGCGAGGACGATGTGCTGGAGATCGATCTAGAGCGCGCCCTGGAACTGCTGGCCGCCAGCCCCGAACGCCGCGGGCGCGGCAGCAGCCGCGGCGTGCTGCGCGAACTGGGCGAGCACCCCGCAGGCGGGCCGGTCCAGGTGTTGACCGGGCGCTATGGCCCCTATGTCAAACATGGCGAGGTCAACGCCACGCTGCCCAAAGGGACCACGCCGGAGAGCGTGACATTGGATGAGGCTGTGGCGCTGTTGGCGGCCAAGGCTGCGTCCGGCACAGGGGCCAAGTCGAGCGCACGCAAGAAATCGGCTGCGGCAAAGACGACAAAGAAGACCCCGGCCAAGAAGAGATCCACTAAGAAGGCAACCACCAAGAAAGCGCCGGCTGCGAAAGCCCCTGCCAAGCGCAAACCTGCCGCCAAACAGCCTGGAAGCGACGAGTCGTCCTCTCACAACTTGTAGGGACAGGCCCCCGTGCCTGTCCGTGCCCGCGCCTGACAGACGGGCCGCCACAGAGGGTGGCCCCTACGCCAATGCGCATCGGTAGGGACAGGCCCCCGTGCCGGTCCGCACACGGGCCGCACCCGACGGTGAACCTTGCGCGATCGAGCACTCATACCGCCGCTACAAGAGACCAGCCCGCAGGGGGTCTGCAGACCCCCTGCGCAAACCGCCTCCCCGGAGACCTGGGGAGGCGGTTTTTTGCCTAAATTTGAGCCAGAGCTTGGGAGAGGTCGGCCAGGAGGTCGCCGGTCTCTTCGATGCCGGTGCAGAGCCGCACCAGTTGGTCGCTGATGCCCAAAGCGTCACGCTCTTCTTGGGGCAGGTCGGCGTAGCCCATCAACGCCAGCGGGCTGATCAGGCTTTCCACGCCGCCCAAGCTGGGGCCGACCGTGGGGATGCGCAGCGCGTCGATGAACTGGTAGGTCTGCTCGCGGTCGCCGTCGATCTCAAAGGTGACCACGCCGCTGAAGCCCGCCATGCTCGCCGTCGCCACGGCATGGTCCGGGTGGCTGGCAAGGCCGGGATACCAGACGCGGCGCACCTTGGGGTGTTCTTCGAGAAAGCGCGCCACCGCCAGCCCGTTGGCGTTGTGACGTTCCATGCGCAGCCCTAAGGTCTTGAGGCCGCGCAGGATCAGGTAGGCGGCATGGGGGTCGACGATGCAGCCCAACATGCCCTGTGCCTGGCGCAGCGGCGTCAACATCTCATAGCTGCCCACCACAGCCCCGGCCATCACGTCGTTATGACCGGCCAGATACTTGGTCACGCTGTGGATCACCACGTCCACGCCCAAGTTGAGCGCGCGCAAATTGAGTGGGGTGGCAAAGGTCGTGTCGACCACTGTCTTCAACTGGTGGCGGCGGGCGATGTCCACCAGCCGTGGGTAGTCGAGACAGCGCATAAAAGGGTTGGTGGGCGACTCGGCGTAGATCAACTTGGTATTGGGGCGGATGGCCGCTTCCAGCGCGGCATAGTCGCCGCAAGGGACGGCCGTGCATTCGACGCCATAGCGTTTGAGCACCTTTTCGCAAAAGGTCAGTGTGGCGTGATAACACTGGTCGGCCAGGATCATGTGGTCGCCGCTGGCGAGCATGAGCAGCAGCGTGGCGGTGACCGCGGCCATGCCGCTGCTCACCAGCATCGCCTCCTGCGCGCCCTCGAGCACGGCCAGCTTGGCTTCGACGGCGCGCACCGTCGGGTTGCCATAGCGGCCATATTCCTCGCGCTCCGGCTCTTCCCAGAACATACGCTCTTCATAATAGCCGGCCAGCGCCGCGGTGTCGTCGAAGGTGTAGACGGCCGTCTGCACAATCGGCACGGTCAGGCTGTCGTGGGCGCGAAAGCGGCGTTCTCCGGCATGGACCGACTGGGTGGAACCGGGCAGCGACGGCCGCGCCTGGGCCTCTGGGGCGGCTTGGCCGTTGAGCGGCGGCTGCTCGGCGCGTGCATTGAAAGACTGGCTCGACATAGCTTCTCCTCACGTGCGCGATCCATGGGGCGTGGGCAAACCACGGGCGATGCACGGGCAGGCTGGCGCTGAGCGCGACTGCGGCCGGGTTTCGTGCCGCCCAAGTGTGGGCAAGCATATCACCCGCCCGGTGATCTGTAAAATTGCCGGCGAAATTGAGAGAAAAAAGGCAAAGCCAAGAGCGGGAGCGCCGAGCGCAGCAGGCCGCGGCCCAAGGCACGGCTCGAGAAGAGGTGTGCTTGCCCACAGATTTATGCCGTTTCTCCAGCCTAATATGCTATAATCGGCTATTACGGCTGGAGGATTGCGCCGCGCCCTCGGCGGGTTCTCCGATACATGCAGATCAAGGGCTTGTCATGACTCACTTGTCAATCTGATACGGTGGCCCAGAAGGGGTGCTGCCGCCTTCTTTGCGCGGGGAGCGGCCATGGGATCGCGTGTGGCCGCATGTCACCGTATGTCACAGGATGTCACCACAGGAAGGATGCACTCTATGTCGACCTCAATCCAGGCGGATCGCCCGTCTTCACAGGCGGCGACCACGCTCGAAGCAGACACCCTTTCCAACGAGCAGCTTACCCACATGTACCGCTCGATGTACTTGATCCGGCGGGTAGAAGAGTCGCTGCTTGAGCTGGCCGAGTCGGGGAAGATCGGCGGCGCGATGCATACTGCCATCGGCCACGAAGGCAACGCCGTCGGCACTGCCGCCGCGCTGCACCCCGACGATTATCTCACCTGCACCTATCGCGGCCATCACCATTCGCTGGCGCGCGGCATGGACCCCAAGCGCGCTATCGCCGAGGTGTTGGGGCGGGCCGACGGCTTTGCCAAGGGCAAGGGCGGCTCGATGCACTTTGTCGACCCCGAACTGGGGTTGATGGGGGCCAACGGCATTGTCGGCGCGCAGGTTCCTCACGCCGCGGGCATGGCGCTGGCCGCCAAGATCCGGGGGCAGGATCGCATCGCCATCACCTTCTTTGGCGACGGGGCTTTCTTTCAGGGTGTCATGCATGAGACCATGAACATGGCCTCTAAGTGGAAGCTGCCCCTGATCTTTTATTGTGAAAACAACCGCTATTCGGAGATGACCCCGATTGCCCGCACGTCGTCGGTGCAGGAGATTTACAAGTTTGCGCAATCCTATGGCATGGAGAGCGTACAGATCGACGGCAACGACGTGGAGGTCGTCCACCACGCCGTGAGCGAGGCCGCGGCGCGCGCCCGCGCCGGCGAAGGCCCCACCTTTATCGAAGGGATCACCTACCGGCTCGCCGGCCATATGGCGGGCGACCTGGAAACCTATCGCAGCAGCGAGGAGATCGACGCCCAACGCGAGCATGAACCGTTGGTGGTGCTGCAAAAGAAGCTCTTGGATCGCGGGGTCGAGGAAAAGGAACTGGAAAAGATCCGCAACGAGGTGGAGGCCGAAGTGGCCGAAGCCGTAGAGTTTGCCCAAAACAGCCCCTGGCCCGACCCGGCAGAGGCGTATACTGATGTCTACGCGGTCTAGCATCCGGTCTAGGACTGCTGCATTATCACCTGTGGAAGAGGAATCGCAATGCGCAAGACAACCTATATTCAGGCAGTCAACGAGGCCATCAAAGAGGAGATGCGGCGTGACGAAAATGTCTTCCTGATCGGCGAAGACATCGGCCACTATGGGGGCCTGTTCCGCGTCACACGCAACCTGCTGGATGAATTTGGCGAAAAACGGGTCATCGACACCCCGATCAGCGAGCAGGGCTTTATGGGGATGGCGACCGGCGCGGCCATGGTGGGTATGCGCCCCATCGTCGAGTTGATGTATATGGATTTCTTCTTGGTTTGCGCCGACCAGATCTTTAACCAGGCGGCCAAGATGCATTATATGACCGGCGGGCTGGTCAAGGTTCCGATGGTGATCCGCGGCCAGCATGGCGGCGGCAAACGCTATGGCTCACAGCACAGCCAATGTGTCGAAAGCTCCTTTGCCCAGTTCCCCGGTATCAAGGTGGTGGCCCCGGCCACGCCCTACGACGCCAAGGGGCTGCTGATTTCGGCGATCCGTGACGACAACCCGGTGCTTTTCTTGGAGCACAAGATGCTCTATTTTACGCGCGGCGATATGCCCGACGCCGGCGAGGAAGTGATCGTGCCGATCGGCAAGGCCGATGTCAAGCGCGAGGGCAAAGACCTGACGCTCGTCACCTTTAGCTACTGTCTGCTGCAGGCGCTGGAGGCCGCCGAGGAGCTGGCCGCCGAGCAAGGGTTGGATATCGAGGTGGTCGACC
This sequence comes from Chloroflexota bacterium, assembly GCA_003577365.1. Lineage (GTDB taxonomy): Bacteria > Chloroflexota > Anaerolineae > Caldilineales > Caldilineaceae > QEUY01. The sequence continues at coordinate 7,661 of QEUY01000122.1, forward strand.
TGCGCAGCATTGTGCCGCTGGATATGGAGACCGTTTACGCTTCGGTGGCGAAGACGGGCCGGCTGCTGGCCGTGCATGAGTCGCAGTCCAACTGCGGGATCGGGGCCGAGGTCGTGGCGCGCATCTACGAGGAAGCGCCCCATCTGCTGCAAGCCCCGGCGCGGCGGCTGGGCATGGCCCCGGTGTCGATCCCGGTGTCACAGAAGTTGGAAGAGGAAGTCTTACCCTGGAAGAAGAACATCAAGGCCGCTGTGCTCGATATGATGCTGCGGCCTGTGGCGGCCTGAACGTCGCCACCCCCCGCAGGGGGTCTGCGGGGGGTCTCTACCTAGCGATTAGTTGAAGCGAGGACTTTGCTCATGGCGACACAAGTCAAGCTGCCCGATCTGGGAGAAGGCGTGCTCGACGCCACAATCAGCCGCTGGCTCGTCAAAGAAGGGGACAGCGTCAACGAGGGGGATGTGCTCCTCGAAGTGGCGACCGATAAAGTCGACACCGAGGTGCCGGCCCCGGCGAGCGGCACGCTGTTGAAGATCAATCACGGCGAGGGGGATATCGTGGACGCCAACACTGTACTGGCCGTGATCGGCGCGGCAGGGGAGGAAGTGGCCGAGGCCCCCGCAGAGGAGGCGGCAGAGGCCGAACAGCCCGCGCCCGCTCAGACCCAAGCTACCCCTGCACAGGCCGAGCAGGCGCAGGAGGTCACCGAGGCGCAGGCCAATGGCGCGGCGGTGAAAGCATCGCCCGTGGCCAAGCGCGTGGCCGCCGATAAAGGCGTCGAGCTAGGCTCGGTGCCGGGAACCGGGCCGGG
>QEUY01000123.1 GCA_003577365.1 Chloroflexota bacterium
GATCAGCCAGGGGCCGCTCTATACGACTCAAATGCTTAACTACGATATGACCAAACCGCCCTTCGACCGGCCTGAAGTGCGCCAGGCGATGTCGTTGGCGATTGACCGCCAGGACTTGGTGGACACGATCTACCTGGGCGCGGCCACCTTGGGCAGCGCCGGCTGGATCCATCCGGCGTCGCCGCTCTTTAACGCCGAGGTCGTCACCGGGAGCGACCCCGCCCGCGCCCAGCAAATCCTGGAAGATGCAGGGATCGCCGATAGCGATGGCGACGGGGTGCGCGAGTTGGACGGCGCGCCGATTTCGTTTGAGTTCCTGGTCAACGGCGATGATTCGCTGCGCCTGCGCCTGGCCGAGTTGGTGAGCGAAATGCTGGCCGAGGTCGGCATCCAGGCCACTGTCAGCGCCGTAGAGCAGGCCACCTGGGAAGAAGCCGTTTGGCCGGGCTTCGACGTGACGCAGGGGCGTAACTATGAGATGGCGATGTGGGGGTGGTCTGCGCCGGTGCAGGCCGATGCGGTGCGCTTTGGCACGCTGATCCACTCCGACCCGGCCTTTGGCAACCTCAATCTGACCGGCTACGCCAACTCTGAAGCCGACTTTTTTACGCTGCGGCGCGCGCCGAGATGATCGGCGAACTGCAGACGATCGTGGCGCGCGACCTGCCCTTTATCATGCTGCTCTATCCCGACGGCGCCTATGCCTATAACGCCTCGGTCTATGACGGCTGGGCCTTTATGACCGGGCAGGGCGTCTTCCACAAACTGTCGCTGCTGCCCGAAGCGGCGCGGCCGTAGATACTTGGTATGTGGCAATGGACGGCGTACGCCGTCCATTGCCACATACGCAACCAATTGTTGCCATGCACACTGTCTCGCGACGACGGCGGCTGCTTGAGTATTTGATCGTGCTCGCCGTCGCCATTACGCTCAACTTTATGCTGCCCCGGCTCATGCCCGGCGACCCGCTGCGCAACATCGTGGGCGACGGCATCGAACGCATGTCGCCGGAGGAGATCGCCGCCCGCTGCGCAACATCGTGGGCGACGGCATCGAACGCATGTCGCCGGAGGAGATCGCCGCCGCCCGCGCCCGTTTTGCCTTGGATCAGCCGGCCTATGTGCAATATCTGAACTATTGGGGCGACCTGCTCTCCGGCGACTTTGGTTATTCCTATCAAAAAAAGCGGCCCGTGGCCGAGATGGTGCTGGCCGTGCTGCCCTGGACGCTGCTGCTGGCCGGGAGCGCGCTGCTTATCTCCGCCGTGGCCGGCATCCTCCTGGGCGCGATCTCGGCCTGGCGGCGCGCCGGTTGGACCGACATCAGCCTGCTGTGGAGCATGATCGCGCTCAACTCGCTGCCCTCATTTTGGCTGGGCATGCTGTTGATCTCGGTGGTGGCGGTGCAGTGGCGGCTGCTGCCCTCCTATGGCGCGATCACCCCGGCGGCAGGTCTCGCCGGTTGGGAGAAGGTCGCCGACATTGCCAAACATGCCCTGCTGCCGGTGATCACGCTCGCCATCGTCAGCGTGCCCAATGTCTACATCACCATGCGCTATACGCTGCTGGGCGTGTTGGGCGAGGATTTTATCCGCACGGCGCGCGCCAAGGGGCTGCCGGAATCTGCCGTGCTCTTCCGCCATGTGCTGCGCAATGCGCTGGCCCCGGTTGCCACCGTGTTGGCGCTGCGGCTGGGCTATGCCTTTGGCGGCACGGTGGTGATCGAAACCGTCTTTTCCTATCCTGGGCTGGGCCGCTTGATCTTCGACGCCGTGAGCGCGCGCGATTACCCCGTGATGCAGGGCGCGTTCCTGCTCTTCACTGTGGCTGTGCTGCTCTCGAACCTGCTGGCCGACCTGCTCTATCCGTGGCTGGACCCACGCACGCGCGCCGCATGACGCCCTCATCATGACGTTCTCATTCTCATTATGACTCTCTCATTATGACGACCTCATCTTCGCCGTTGCCTGCGGCCCCAGCGCCGCTGCTGGCCGCGCCTGCGCCCCGGACGCGGCGGCGCATGGGACGTTTCACCTCGGCCCATGCCGCGGCGCTGGTCGGGGTTGTGCTGATCCTGGGGCTGGCGCTGACCGCGATCTTGGCGCCGCAGCTTGCGCCCTATGACCCCACCGAGCGGGTGGGCAAGCCCTTTGCGCCGCCCAGCGCCGCCCACCGTCTGGGCGCCAACGATATCGGCCAAGATATCCTGAGCGAGCTGATCTATGGCACGCGCGTCTCGCTGCTGGTGGGCGCACTCTCGGCGCTGATCGCCATCGTGATCGGCACTGCGGTCGGGCTGCTGGCGGGCTACTATCGCCGCGCCGGCCTCCTGCTCATGCGGCTGGTCGACATCATTTTGGTGCTGCCTTTTCTGCCGCTGCTGATCGTGCTGGCGGCCTATCTGGGGCGCAGCCTGACCAACACCATCCTGGTGATCGGTCTGCTGATCTGGGCCGGCACGGCGCGCGTGATCCGCGCCCAGGTGTTGTCGTTGACTCACCAGGACTATGTGCTGGCGGCGCACGCCGTGGGTGTGCGCGACGGCCATATCCTGCTGCGCCATCTGCTGCCGCAGGTGCTGCTCTTGGCCGTGGGCCAGTTTGTGGAGGCGACCAGCGCGGCCATCTTGCTCGAATCGTCGTTGAGCTTTCTAGGGTTGGGCGACCCGCTGCAGAAGAGCTGGGGGTCGGTGCTCTATTGGGCGCAGGCGCGCGGCGCGTTTATGACGCCGGCCTGGACCTGGTGGGTGCTGCCGCCGGGGTTGTTGATCGTGGCGGCGGCCCTGGGCTTTGCATTGGTGGGGTTTGCCGTGGAGCAGATCCTCAACCCGCGCCTGCGCCGCTGAGCGGACGCAATTACCGGCGCCGGTCACTTGCCAAGTGCCGGCACCGGTTCCAATTCCTACGCCACTAGCCTATCCAGCACAAAGACCCCTTCGCGGCGGTAGGCTTCGCCCAAGACCGCGCCCGAATGGCCGGCCAGCCCATGGGTCAGGGCCAGCGCCAGGTCAAACTGGCTGTGCAGCGCATGGCCCAGGGCACGCTTGTCGCCCGACAGTTCATCGTAGTTGCTCACCACACGGCGCAGCGTGTCGGCGCCGGCGCGCTGTTCGATCATCTGCGCGCTGAAGGCCAGTTGATAGCCCAACACGGCCAGCGCCTGTTGTTTGAGCGCAAAGGTGTCGCCGATCTCGACAATGCAGTTGGGGTGCTCCGGCGTCATATAGTAGATGGCGCGCACCAGGTGGGGCGCGTGGCCGCCGCACGCTTCGACATGCCAGTCGCGGCCCGCCAGCGCAAAGGCCTCGGTATAGAGCAGTGCGATCAAGCGGCGGTCGGGGTCGAGGTCGTGTTGGGCGTGGTGCGGGTCCTGGGTGATGACGATATCCGGGCGCACGCGGCGCACCAGTTCCACGATCCTCTCCTTCCACGGCACGTCGACCGTCCATTCGCCGTAGGGAAAGCCGAGAAATTCCACGTCGTCGATGCCAAGAATGCCCGCGGCCTCGCTCACCTGGGGGCGGCTTTCGGGGCGGCTGAGCAGCACGGCGGCATGGACCTCATCGCCGGCCTGGATATGGCGCGCCAGCGCGCCGCCGCATTCGACAATCTCTAGGCCAAAGCTCGCCAACATGAGCACACGGGTCATGATACATCCTTTCGCAGCTGCGGGTGGGATCTGAGGGTTGGATTGGCCGGCACTGAAGCCCGCCAGGTCGGCGCTGGGGCCGAGCCTCAGCGTGCATCATAGGAGAGAGGGCCACGGCCTGTCCAATTGGCCCCGGCGTGGTTCGCTCCAAAGATCTGCGAAAACAGATCGGCAACATAGCCCGGCAACACAGACCTGTCATCATGATGTATGCACTATGGTGTATGTACTTGCACGCTACAGGCGCGATCCAAAGGAGAAGAGACAATGCAAGGCTTACAGGAGATGATCCGGCGCCGGGTGTTTACGCTGCTGCTATTGTTGCTGGCAGGCGGGTTTATCGTCTTGCTGGCCGAACTACTCTGGACAGGCCACACGGAGGGGATCCAGATCGTGGCGGTCATTGCGGGCATCACGGGCTGGGTGCTGACCGGGTTGGGCGCAGTGCTGAAACGCAGCGCCGGCCCCGTGTTGGCAGCGATCTTGCTGCTGCTTAGCCTCACCGGCTTGCTGGGTACGTTTGAGCATCTTGAGGAAGGTGAGGAGGCCGTAGGCGCACTGCCTGCCCTGGCGGCGCACAGCGGCGCACGCACGGTGACAGTTGCCTACCGGGCTGACAGCGTCCAGGAGAGCGAGCCGCGTGAGGGGCGCGAGCCAGGCAAGACGCCGCCCCCGCCGCTGGCCCCGCTGAGTTTGGCGGGGTTGAGCATCATGGCCGCGGTCGTGCTGTTGGGACGACCGCCGGAGGGGCAGACCGCCGGGCCGCGCGCACGCTAGGTCTACGTTTCGTCCGGTCTATCGGGCGGAAGGGCGCAGTAATAGGCGTGGCCTGCACAAGCGCGGCAGAGCCGCACGCCGTCTTGCTCTACGTCGCGCTCGTTCATGATCTCCTCGCCGCAGCGGCTGCACAGCGCCCGATAGCCTGGACGGCTGACGATCCTCTCCACCGGCATGACCAAGCGCACGCGCTGCGCGGCCAGGAGGTCCGTCGTGGGCATCCGTTGATAGCCCAAGAGCATGGCTTGCCAGCGGTTGGTCGCTTCAGGCGCATAGGTGCGGGCCAGGTCGCGCGCTGCGGCCCTGGGCGTCACACGCCAGGCCGCGCCGGTCTGGCTGTCGACAAAGGTGGCGGCGACCTTGCCGTAATCTTCGACGCGCAGCGTGCGCCGCCCGACCCAGCAGTTGGTCGCAACCGATACGCCGTCGACGAAACAGCCGTCGGTCTCCACCAAGGTCAACAGACGTTTGTCCGTCTGGGGCAGGCGCAGGTCGAGCAGCTGCGCGGCCCACAGCCCCATGCGCACGCCCAACACTTGGCGCGGGCAAAGGTGGTTGTGGAGCGCAGCCGATTGGGCGAGTAACTCTTCGAGCGATGGCATAAGCTGCATTATAGCAGCCGCCGCAGGGGCAGGAAAGCGCATTGAACGTGCAGGGGAGGTGACGAGAGAACCCTAGCGCGGAAAAAGATAGCGGGGGACGCCGCCGGTCGCCGGCGTCCCCCCAACGCAGGTGTTACTGGGTGTTCAGGATGGGCAAGTAGAGCGCCCCTCCCTCCGGCCCAGTGAGACCGGCTGCGGCTACACCCGCTGGGATGTAACCGTCGGACAGCGTTTTGAGAAAGGCGACGATCGCCAGTTCCTCTCCACGATTCAGCCCCAGATTGCCCAGTTCATCGGTGTTGACGTTCTCCGCCACTTCCGGCGCGGGCCAGCATTTCGACTTCAGGGCCTGGGCCTCGGTGTAGTCATCCGTGGGGTCGTCCGGGGTGGTATCGGGACAGCGCGGCAGGACGTCGCGCGTGTTGTAGAAGTGGACGATGCCTTCCAACGTCTTGAAGTAGCCATTATGCCCATAGGCCTTGACAAACTTGTGGCCGGGGCGCAGGTCCACATTACGCAGCGTGGGCACCTTGTGCTTGCCTATCTCGGCACTCCAGATGGCTTCTGCATACCCCTCGCTCTTCAGAAAACCGCCCAGCCCCAGATCGACCCAGGCTGCGCCCTGCGGGTTCCACTCCGGCTCACTGTAGAACGGGTTCTGCGGGTTCCTGGGCAGCCCCAGGTTGTCATAGGTAAAGTCGGTGAAGGGCGCTCCTTCGCCGTCGAGCGTGTGGCAGGCCGAGCACTGGGCCTTGCCCTTGAATAGCTCCAGCCCTTTGCTCTCCTGGCCCGTCAACGTCGCCAGCCCCCGCAGATAGGCGTCATATTTGGAACTGAACGGGTTGACCTCCGCCGACCGCTCGTAAGCAGCGATCGAGCGCCCGATACAGTCATAGTATGTGTTCTCGTCCGTACAGACTTGCAGGAACAACGCGCTGTAGTCTGATGCCAAGACCTTGTCAACGACGGCCTGCGGGGTGGCGATGTTCTGCTCCAGCGGGTTGAGGAACGGCCCTTGCGCCTGTTCGGCGAGCGGGTCGCCCAGCGTCGCACCGGTGGCGCGTCCGTCCCAGAACATGCCGCCGACCCACGCGCCCTCGGCTGCATCGTAGTAGAGGATCGGGCTGTCGCCGGCGTAGGCCGAGGCGGGCGGTTTGCGGTTGCCGAAGCGGCCAGGCACGGCCCCCTCATAGACCGCGCCTGTCTTGTTGATCGCCTCGTCGGGGCCGGTGAAGCCCACCTCCGGCGCATGGCAGACGGCGCAGGCTTGGCCGGGCGGGTCAGAGAGATCGGCGTCAAAAAAGAGGAGCTTGCCGAGTTGTTCTTGATCCGAGAGGGGCGCGGCAGCGTTGGCTGTGTGGGCTGTGCTGCCGGCAATCGACAGTAGACAGACAATTGAGGTCGCGATCAGCATCGCGGCAACAGGGAAGCGATGGCCGATCATGATGCACTATGTCCTTTCTATGCATCGCTGTGCAAAGGGATAGTGAAGAAACAGGAATCAATGGAGCCGTGATCACGGCGCAGACCCGGCTGGGGTACCTCAACCGGAAAGACCAGCAGCATACTGCCATGCAGTACAACAGGAACACGCAGTCAGAGTCAGGGTTATCGTACAGGTCAGCGAGACGTCTGGGCAGGCGACAGACGGAGAAGGAACGGGCGCAAGATCGCCTGGATCCAATGTAGCCCGCTAAAGCCGGTTAGGCTAGGGTCAAATGTCCCTTGTTGCGCATAGGCCGCCCAATGCGTTAAGCGGCTCTGCCGACACCGCCCTTTATTTGACGCCCGGCAGTGTTATACTGACAAACGTATTCGTGCCCACGCCGGTGCGCCTGCTGCATCTGCTAGAATGGCTAGATTGATAGCGTGCTTTGGGCTGCTTGTGGGTGTGGTGATGGTGGGGTGGAAGCGCGGCGTGGTGTGGGCCGGGCAGGATTCTGTCCCCGGCACGGGCTGAACCGGCAGTTCGGCAACCCACCTTACAGATATCTTGGCCGAGTTCGGGCGCGATGGCGCTGGCTGGTTCAACCCCAGAGAGGAGAGACGCTATGGCACAGCAGCCGCATATAGGGCATCATGGGGAAGAGCATGATCCTGCGTCCAAGCCGGCAGCCACGCCGCCTCCGGCGCATGACCACGCTGCGCATGAGTACGCGAGCCACCCGCCGGCGCGGCCGGCGGACGACCCAACCGCCCACGCTCACCAGGCGTTAGCCGAAACCACCGCGGCCCACGCCGGTCACGGCGTCGAGGCCGGGATGCTCATGGACGAGGCGACACGCGCTGCACACGATGCGCATGCCGAGCACGGGGCGCACGTCGACCACACGGGCCATGAGGACCTGTTCCGCCGCCGCTTTTGGCTCTGTCTGCTGCTCTCGATCCCGGTGCTGGTCTACAGCCCCATGCTGCAGATGTGGTTTGGCTTCAGCGCGCCTGCCTTTCCCGGCAGCAGTTGGATCGGCCCGATTTTTGCGCTGATCGTCTTTGCGGTGGGCGGCGTGCCCTTTCTGCAGATGGCGGTGCCTGAAATTCAGCAGCGCCAGCCGGGCATGATGACGCTGATCTCGCTGGCGATCAGCGTGGCGCTGCTCTACAGCTTGGCCGCATTGGTGATCGACCCCGAAGGCGGCTTTTTCTGGGAGATGGTGCTGCTGATCGACGTGATGCTCCTGGGCCACTGGCTGGAGATGCGCAGCGTGCGCCAAGCCTCCGGCGCGCTGGGCGAGCTGGCGAAACTGATGCCCGACACCGCCGAGCGCATCCGCCCTGACGGCAGCACCGAGCAGGTGGCGGTGAGCGCGCTGCGCACCGGCGACCTGGTGTTGGTGCGGCCTGGGGCCAACATCGCCGCCGACGGCGAAGTAGTGGAGGGCGCGTCGTCGGTCAACGAGGCGCTGATCACCGGCGAGTCGCGGCCGGTGGACAAAGAGCCGGGTGACCGCGTGATCGCGGGCGCGACCAACGGCGTGGGCAGCCTGCGCGTGCGCGTCACCGCCACGGGCGAGGCCACGGCGCTGGCCGGCATCATGCGGCTGGTGGAGGAGGCGCAGCAGAGCAAGTCACGCACGCAGGTCCTGGCCGACCGCGCTGCGGGCTGGCTCTTTTACATCGCCCTGGCCGTGGCGCTGCTCACCGCCATCGGCTGGGTCGCGGCGACCGGTTTCAACGTCCACGTGGTGGAGCGCGTGGCGACGGTGCTGGTCATCGCCTGCCCCCATGCCTTGGGGCTGGCCGTGCCGCTGGTGGTCGCCATCAGCACCTCGCTGGCCGCATCCAACGGCATCTTGGTGCGCGACCGTGTGGCGCTGGAAGAAGCGCGCAACCTGGACACGATCCTCTTTGACAAGACCGGCACGCTGACGTTCGGCAGCCACGGCGTGGTCGCCAGCGCGGTGATGGACGGCATGGACGAAGCTGCGGCGATCGGGCTGGCCGCCGCCGTGGAGGGCGATTCGGAGCACATGATCGCGGCGGGCGTGCGCCAACTGGCCGAAGACCGCGGGGTGACGCCGCCGCGCGTGGAGCAGTTCGAGGCGATCAAGGGGCAGGGGGTGCGCGCCCTGCACGACGGGACGCCGGTCTATGTGGGCGGGCCGCGCCTGTTGGAGGCGCTGGAGGTGACGCTGCCGCCCAAGCTGCAGGAGTTCACCACCACGGCGGGCAGCAAAGGTCAGACGGTGGTCTATCTGCTGCGGGGCCGTAATGGCACGACGCCCCAAGCCGTCGCCGCCTTTGCGCTGGCCGACGTGATCCGGCCCGAAAGCAAGCTGGCCGTGCGCCGTCTGCAAGAGTTGGGCAAGGAGGTCGCCATGGTCACAGGCGACAGCCGCGCCGTGGCGCAGGCCGTCGCCGAAGAACTGCACATCGACCGCACCTTTGCCGAGGTGCTGCCTGAATCCAAGGATCAGCAGGTGAGCGAGCTGCAGCGCCAGGGCAAAAAGGTAGCAATGGTGGGCGACGGCATCAACGACGCGCCGGCCCTCACGCGTGCCGACGTGGGCATCGCCATCGGCAGCGGCACCGACGTCGCCGTCGCCTCCGCCGACATCATCCTGGTGCAGAGCGACCCGGTGGACGTGGTCAACGTGATCGAATTGAGCCAGGCCACGCATCGCAAGATGGTACAAAATCTGTGGTGGGCCACCGGCTATAACATCGTGGCGCTGCCCCTGGCCGCAGGCGTGCTGGCCCCGTGGGGCATCGTGCTGTCGCCCGCCGTGGGTGCGCTGCTCATGTCGATCAGCACCATCGTCGTGGCGCTCAACGCCCAACTGCTGCGCGGCCTGCGTCTGACCAAGGGGCAGTAGGCAGTGGGGGCAGAAGAGAAAATATCACCGCAGAGTCGCAAGCACGCAAAGAGGAG
>QEUY01000124.1 GCA_003577365.1 Chloroflexota bacterium
TTTGAACGGGTGATCTACAGCGAGTCGCACGACGAGGACGGCGAGGCCAACGGCAAAGTGCGCGTGCCCGAGCTTGTCGGCCATTCACGCGCGGCGGATTGGCAGGCGCAAAAACGCTCCACCCTGGCCGCGGCGATGCTCTTCACCATCCCCGGCGTCCCGATGCTCTTTCAGGGCCAAGAGATGCTGGAGGGCGACTCATTCCGCGGCGACCTCCCGCTCAACTGGCATAAACAGGCTAAGTTCAGCGGGATCGTCTGCCTCTATACGGACTTGATGCACCTGCGGCTCAACCGCAGCGGCGTGACGCCGGGGCTGTGCGGCGACCGGATCGACCTCTACCATCGCGACGACGCCAACCATCTGCTGGCCTATCGCCGTTGGGCCGAGGGCGGCGAGGACGTGCCGGGGCAGGAGGTCGTGGTGGTCGTCAATCTATCCAAGCGATACCAAGACGCCTACCGGCTTGGCTTCCCGCGGGCGGGGCGCTGGCGGCTGCGGCTCAACAGCGACGCGCAGACCTACAGCGATGACTTTGGCAACCACCTCAGCGGCGACGTGGAGGCCCATCCCCTCGCAGAGGGCCAGGGCGGGCAAGCCGGTATGCCCGCCGCCGGCGATGTCACCGTCGGCCCCTACACCGTGCTCATCTATTCCCAAGACGCCTAGATCGTGAGACCTGGGTCATGCGTATTAGTTCTGACGCATGACCCAGGCGCGATAGGCGGCTACTCGGTTCCGACAAAAGGCACGAATAGCTGTCTGTCCGCTTCGACACTGCCCATCATGGCGAGCGCGCCGGGCTGGCCCGGCTGCTCAGGGCCAATCCGATAGGGGCGCATCATCTCATTGTCCTCATGCTCGACAATGTGGCAGTGCCAGACGAACTGGCCCGGCGTGTTGAACTGAGCACGCACGCGCGTGACCTGGCCCGGATAGGCGATCACCGTATCCTTGAAGCCCGTCTCCCACGGTTCGGGCGGCTGTGACAATGAACCGGGAACCACCGCCACGGTCCTCTCCCCCTCATTTACAAAGATATCCTGCCGATTCACGACCTCAAAGACGACCTCATGGATATGCATCGGGTGCGCATCGGCAGTTGCGTTGTACAGCTCCCACACCTCGACTGCGCCAAGCGCCGGGTTCTCGGTGACCGCCCCCATCCACATCCGTGGAGTCCACTCGCCTGGAACGAGGTTGGGGTCGCCGGCTACCGTGCCAAGCACCGCCTCCGCCGGCGCTTCGAAGAACTCGGACATTTTCTCAAGCAGCGCCAAGGGACGAGTCACCGTTTCGGGGGGGAGCGGCGTGATCGCGGGCAGTTGCAGGAACATCGGCGGCGTGGTCGGATCCGGGGCGACCGCCGGCCCCACTTGGAACGCCAGCACCTGGCCCGTCGTCGCAGGGTCAGCCACCACAAAGTCCACGCCAGGGATACCGCCGCCGAACGGCTCATCCGGCCCGATATTGCCCAGGATGTGCGTGCCAAGCGGCACATTGGTAAAGTCGACGATCACATCGGCGCGCTCGGCCAGCCCCATCAGCAACCGGTTGGCGTTTACGGCTGTCAGGTTGACCGGTGCGGTCAGGAAGCCACCCTCGTTGCCGATCTGCCAGACCTCCACGCCTGGTATCATCGAGAAATCGAGGATCAAAAAGCGCGAGTTGCAGCCGTTGAGCAAACGGAAGCGATAGCGGCGCTGCTCGACCGCCAGGAACGGCCAGGTCTTGCCGTTGACCATGATGCAGTTGCCAAAGAACTCCGGATTCCAGATCGGGGAAATATCGGTGGTGGGGATGTACGGCCCTTCGATTCCGTCGAAGAAAGCGCGCGTGTCCGGGTAGAAGAGCGAGCCATCGGCGTTGAACGAGCGATCCTGGATAGCGATCGGAATCTCGTAGTAGGTCTTGTTGGGCGGGAACTTGTCGTTTGCCATGGGCGCCGGTCCGGGCAGCACGGCAGGCGTGCCGAAACGGGTGTCCAGCACGGCTTTGTCGCCAGCCGGCCCGCCGCGGATGATATAGAAGCCTGCCGGGCCAGCATAGACGTTGAGCCGGGTCATCCCCAATGTATGGTCGTGATACCAGATGGTCGAAGCGCGGTGCGCATTCGGATATTCAAATGTGGCGAACCCCGGCCCCCAGGTCGCACCCAAATTGGCGGCAGCTTTGCCGGCGAAGAAGCTGTACCAAGTGCCTTCGGTCGCATAGTTGGGGGGAATGTTGTTGGCGACGGGAAGATACCAGGCCTCGGCGTAGCCGTCGCTCTCATCACCCACACCCACCGCGCCATGCACATGGGTGACGATGGGAACGGGGCCTGTGTATGGGCCGGGTGTGCTCTCGAACATCGGGCGCATGTCACGTCCCATCGTGCCGCCGGGCGGGTTGGCCCAGTGCAAGGTCGGGTCTACCGGCAGGAGATGCGGCAGATAAGCGCCGTTGGCATCCACCAGTTCGTTGATCCATTTCACCCGTACCGGCGTGTTCCAGGAGGCCTCAATGGTGAGTGACGGTGCATTGTGCAACAACAGCCCCTTCTTGCTCTCGGCCTTCACAGCGCCATAGCCCCAGACGGTAGTCGCGGGCAAGCTAGGCGGGAGGATCTGCTGAGAGATCTGCCTCATCGAAATTTCGTAGTAGTCAGTGTTCTTGCCCATCTTGTTCTTGACCGTTCCCGCCCTGGGCATGACCGGCGGGATCAACAGGGGAGTCACAAACTTAGGGATCGCGTTGGGATCGAGCGTACCCCCTGGAATGGACGCCACTAGCGTCGCCGCTGGCGCGGCGGCGGGCCGAGCATACAGCGTGCCGCCGCGCCAAAACAGGGCAAGGCCAGCAGCACCGCCCATTTTGAGCAGACCTCTGCGAGAAATCATGGAGCACCTCCAGTGAGCGCCGAAAAAAAGCAGGACCCCACACCCATGTGTGGCGCACGACGAGTTGAGCAGCCTAGGACATGCAAAGCGACAGATGTCCTGAGCACTTGACCAGTTCTTGGCTGAATGTGCCGAGCACTGGCCTATCCCTTTGTGCAAAGATCAACCTGAGAAGTCGTCTACTGTGAACAGCGGAGAGGAATGCTGCACAGTCTGCTCGCATTGTAAGATGTCAGGTTCTATGCGATGAGTGACAGATGTCCAAATCGTACAGGTCAAACGACAGGAATTGGTGGGCAAACTGTCCAGCAGGGATACGCAATAGCTGAGCGCCGAGTCGTCGAGAAGTTGGGAGAGAAGGTGGGGGAGGAGTTGGGACGCCGAAGCGTCATAGCGCACTTACCTGAAGACAAGCACTTACCTGAAGACAATATGAGCGGATTCTCCATACAGATTTGGCGATCCCAGGCGATGCCGCTATGATCGTGCCGAACACGACTGGGATCCCCTTTCGTGAAACATAACCAGAGGAACAAATCCGGAGTACTCTATGTTAAAGCGGGCCTCTCTCCTATTGCTTGTTGTCCTGCTGGCCGGGTGTGTCGCGCCGGCTGCGGCCCCTGCTCCATCGACCCCTGCCACAGCCGCTGCATCTGCTGCGCCTGCCGCTTCCTCGGCAGGCGATCTGCCCTTGGTGCGCGTCGGCCATGTGCCGGTCACGATCTACGCCCCGCTCTTCATCGCCGCCGAAAAAGGCTATTTTGAAGAGGAAGGGATGCGTGTCGAGCTGCTGCCGGTGGAAGGCGGCACCGAGAACGTGGTGCAGGTCGCCGCGGGCAACTTCGATGTGGCGGGCGGCGGCATCGGCGCGGGGATGCTCAACGCCGTGGCGCGTGATATTGAATTCGAGATCGTCGCACCGCTGCACACCGAACGGCCCCCGCTCACCAGCCCGCTGGTCGTGAGCAAGGCGCGCTATGACAGTGGCGAGCTGACCCAAGTGGCAGACCTGGCGGGCAAAAAGGTCTCCACCAATTCCAAGGGCGCGGCGACCGAATATTGGCTCTGGCGCGCGCTGCAGCAGGGCGGGCTGGACTTCCCCGACGTCGAAGTCTTGGGCGTCGGCTTCCGCGAGGTGGCCGCGGCGCTGGAAAGCGGCTCGCTCGACGCCGGAATTCTGGGCGAACCGCTCACCACCCTGGCCGAGGACCAGGGCTTGGTCACCCGCTTGAGCGACGATTTCATCGACAACTTCACCTCCACCGTGATCTACTACAACAAGGATTGGTCGGCGGCCAACCCCGAACTGGCGCAGGGCTTTGTCAAGGCCTTTATCCGCGGGGCGCGCGACCTCAACGGCGACGCCTGGTATGACGAGGCCAACCTGGCGATCATCGAGAAATATACCGGCGTGCCTGCCGACGTGATCAAGCGCGCCAGCCGCTCCTATCATGACCCCAACGGGCAAGTGCCGCTGGACGATCTGATGGAACTGCAGCGCTTTTTCCGCGCTGAAGGGCAGCTCAGCTACGAGGAAGATATCGACCTGAGCCAGTTCGTCAACACCAGCTATGCCGAGGCCGCGGTGCAGGCCTTGGGCGGGCCGGTGGAGTGGAAGTAGCGCGGGCCGGAGGCAAGCCCTAGCGATGCCCATCATTCAGGCGGCGAATCTGACCAAGGTCTTTACTGGGCCGGACCAGCGCGACTTCCAGGCGCTGGGGCCGGTGGATCTGCAGATCGAGGCCGGCGAGTTTGTCTGCATTGTCGGACCGAGCGGCTGCGGCAAAAGCACGCTGCTGCGCATCATCGCCGGGTTGGACACACCCAGCGGCGGCAGCCTGACGATCGCCGACCATTCCGGCGGCCACACCCCGTTCAACGCCATGGTCTTTCAGGGCGATTCGACTTTTCCTTGGCTGACCGTGCATGAGAACGTGGCCTATGGGCTGAAACTGCGTGGGGTGGGGCTGCGCGAGCGCGACCAGGTCGTCAGCCGGATGCTGCAGACCGTGGGGTTGACCGGCTTTGCCGAAGCCTACCCCTACCAGCTTTCGGGCGGCATGCGCCAGCGCGTGGCGCTGGGCCGCGCCCTCGCCAATGACCCGCAGGTGCTCTTGATGGACGAACCCTTTGGCGCGCTGGACGCCCAGAACCGCGTGCTGTTGCAAGAAGAACTGCTGAACATCTGGGATCAGACCGGCGCGGGCGGCGCGGCCAAGACCATCCTTTTCGTGACCCACTCGATCGACGAAGCCTTGGTGCTGGCGGACCGCGTGCTGGTAATGAGCACGACGCCGGGGCGCATCAAAGCCGAGATCGCCGTGCCCTTCGCGCGCCCGCGCCACCCCTATGACCTGCGCCGCGAACCGCACTTCGGTGAACTCTCCTATCAAATCTGGGAGGCGCTGCGCGACGAGGTCAACGCGGCGCGCGCCGCCGAGGTGGGGGAGGCGCGGCGATGAAAAACCGGCTGCTCACCCTGATCTCGCCGCTGGCGCTGTTGGTGATCTGGGAAGCATTGGTGGCGCTCGACGTGCTGGACCGGCGCTTCTTCCCCGCGCCCAGCGAGACGCTGCGGCGGCTGGCGGAACTGCTCCAAGATGGCACGCTGCAGACCGCCACAGTTGTCACGCTGCGGCGCATGGTGGTCGGCTTTTTGCTGGCCGCCGCGCCGGGGGTGCTGGTCGGGCTGCTGATGGGCATCAGCCGCACCACACGGCTGCTGCTGTCGCCGCTGGTGGCCGCGCTCTACCCCGTGCCCAAGATCGCGCTGGTGCCGATGGTGGTGATCCTCTTTGGCATTGGCGAAGCGAGCAAATACGCCATCGTCGTGATCTCGGTCTTCTTCCTGGTGGCGATCAACACCATGGCCGGGGTGATGAATGTCGACGAGCGCTATTTCGACGTGGCGCGCAACAACGGGGCGCGGCGCTGGGACATGATCTGGACGGTGGCGCTGCCCGCGGCGCTGCCCAGCATCCTCACCGGCATCAACCTGGGGCTGGGCTTTGCGCTCACGGTGATCGTCGGCACCGAACTGCTGTTGCCCCAGGGCGGCATCGGCGCGCTGATCTGGCAGAGCTATCAGATCTACGACATCGCCACGATCTTCGCCGGGCTGATCGTCGTGGCGCTGCTCGGCTGGGGCTTCAACGCGCTGATGGGCGAGCTAGAGCGCCAGCTTTTGCCCTGGCGCGCCGTCGAAGGGTCGCGGCGGGCGCGCCGCCGTCTGGAGGATGAGCCGCGGCTGCGGCGCTTTGTGCGTATCTGGTGGATGGCGACACGGCCCTTTAGCTTTACGGCCAGCGTCACGCCGGTGGTGCTGGGCGCGGTGCTGGCGGCCTACGACGGCGCCTGGAACTGGCTGCTCTTTGCGCTGACCCTGGTGGGGTCGGTCTCGATCCACGCCGGCACAAACCTGGTCAACGACTATTACGACTGGCGCAAGGGCACTGACACGCAGGAATCGCTGGGGCCAAACCGCCCGCTCAAGGAAGGCATCCTCACGCCGCAGCAAGTCTTTTGGGGTGGGGTGGTCTTCTTTGGCTTTGGGGCGGCCATCGGCCTCTATCTGGTGGCGACGCGCGGGCTGTTCATCCTCTACCTGGGCATCTTCAGCGTGCTGGCGGGCTGGTTCTATACCGCAGGGCCGGCGGCCTTTGCTTATACCGGCCTGGGCGAGGTGGTGGTCTTCATCTTTATGGGGCCGGTGATGGTACTGGGCAGCTACTTTGTGCAGACGCAGCGCGTCGCGCCGGAGGTGATCTGGCTGTCGGCGCCGGTGGGGCTGCTGGTGGCCGCGATCTTGCACGCCAACAACATGCGCGATCTGGACGCCGACCGCGCCAACAAAAAGCGCACGCTGGCAAACCTGTTGGGGCGTGAGGCCAGCCGTTGGGAATATATCCTGCTGGTCGGCGGCAGCTACCTGCTTTTGGTGACGCTGGTGGCGCTGGGCAAGGCGACCCCCTTCTTGCTGCTGGCGCTGCTGACCCTGCCCAGTGCCGTTGACCTGATCCGCACCGCCACGATCTACGACGCGCCGGCGCGGCTCAACAAGGTGCTGCGCGGCACGGCCACTCTGCACGGTCGCTTTGGCTGGCTGATGATCGTCGGCGTGATCGCGGCCATCGCCGCGCAAGTCGCGTGAGCATACCGGCGATAGCATTGGCAGCGGGTACATGATACAGTCTCAACCGCAGCGGCGGTTTTCTAACCGCCGTCTGGGGCGCATCGGCGGTAGCATACCGCCGCTACGATGCCAGGTGCAATCTGTTTTATGCGGTATAATAGCGGTTGTCCAGAATACGCTATGTCTTCAGACTGGAATTCTAGCGAGTTAGCAAGGAGCTTCTTCTCATGACCAGTTCCGCCCGGCCCTACAAGGTCCGTGCCGTCCACTGCGACTATCGCGCCAGCGACGAGGAGGTCTACCAGGCGCTCAAGCGCGCCACCGACCCGCTGACGGAAACGTGGGAGCGGCTGGCCGCGGCCAAGCGCATCGGCATCAAGTTCAACCAAGACAAACCGCGCGACCGCCAGGTGACCTTTGAAGGCCAGCTTCAGCAGTTGGTCAGCACCAAGATGGTGCGCGCTGTGCTGCGGCTGCTGCGCGAGCGCACCAACGCCGAGATCATCCACACCGATGTGAGCTTCTACGCCATGTACGAAGGGGCCAACATCGAGGAATCGAGCACGGCCCTGCCTGTGCTGCGCGAGTTCGGCGTCACCCATGTCGATGCGACCAAGCCGCCCTACCGCATGGTCAGCGTGCCCGGCGGCGGGCAGATGTTCCGCCAATACTTGCTGCCGGAGAGCGCGCTCGACGTGGATGAATTCATCTCGGTGGCGAAGATGAAGAACCACGCCTTTATGGGCATCACCCTGTCGCTGAAGAATCTCTTTGGCCTGATGCCCGGCGAACCGCAGGGCCACACGCGCACCTACTTCCATCACCTGGTGCGCATGCCCTATATGCTGGCCGACCTGGGCCGCATCTTCAACCCCTGCCTCAACATCGTGGACGCCATGATCGGCCAGGCCGGGCGCGAATGGGGCAACGGCCGCGATGAAAGCCCGACGCAGATCCCCAACACGATCCTGGCGGGCGACCACACCATCGCCACCGATGCCTGTGGCGCGTATCTGATGGGCCACGACCCGCTCAGCGATTGGCTGACCGAACCCTTCCACCGCGACCGCAATTCGCTGCTGGTGGCGGCGGAACAGGGCTTCGGCACGGTCAACCTCGACGAGATCGATTTTCAGTCGGAGGTGCAGGCCCCGGTGGGCAAGTTCTATGCGGCGCTGACCGACTCGCGCCAGACGGTGATCAGCTGGCGGCGCACCACGGCGGAGCAGGCGCTCTATTACTTGGACCATCAGAAGGAGCTGGTCGACAAATACGCAGGGCAGTATATCCTGCTGCAGGCGGGCGAGGTGCGCTGGCACGACCCGGTCAGCGACCTGCGCGCCAGCCGCCGCAAGCTGGCCGGCGACCGTCCCGACCAGGCCATGTGGCTG
>QEUY01000125.1 GCA_003577365.1 Chloroflexota bacterium
CCCAGGAACTCCGCATACTGCGCCGGGTTGGGCCGGTTGTTGCCCCACTCGCGCGCCAGGTTCGGCTCATTCCAGACCTGATAGGCCTGGATACAACCCACCGCCTGGGGCGTGCAGTTATAGCGGCTGGCGACGGCAAAGGCAAAATCGGCGAAATTGTCCGCATTGGCGGGCGGATGGCCGGCCCAGAAATTGGTCAGCTCCGGGTCGCTGCTCAAGCGCGCCAGCAGCTTTAGCCCGGCCCCGTTGACATGCGTCACCACGCGGTCGGCGATCGACCAGTCGAACTGGCCCTTGCCGCTGCCCTCGATGGTTTCCCACGCAAACGCCTGTTTGACCCAGTCGAAGTTGGCTTCCTTCATCAGCGTCAGGTCGCGGTCGGCGATCTCTGGCCGCCACCACAGAAATGCCTGTGCGCCGAAATCGGGGCTGCGCATGGTGGCGGGCAGGTAATTCCCGCCGCCCGCCGCAGGCTGTTGGGCTGGGGGCTGCGCCGCTGCGCCGCCGGTCTCGCCCCCGCCGGCAGGCGCTTCGGCGGCATCGCCCGCGCCGGTCGCGACCGTCTGCAGCGCGATAAACTCGGCGGAGACCCAGCCCAGCTCACGCCCCTCCTGGCCGATCTGGATCCAGCCGCCGTCTTGGCTGCGGCCGATCACGTCGAACTGCTGGCCTCGGTCGACGGTCTGCACCAGTTCGCCGTCGGGCGAGGGTGTGCGCCGCACGTTGAGCACGTCGGCGTCGACAACTGCGACCATCTTTTCACTGGGCGTAGGAGTGGCCGCCGGCGGCGTAGGCGTCGCCTGGGGGTCTGTGGCCGGCGCGGGCGTGGTCGCGGCGGCGACCTGCGGCTCCTGCGAACTCCCCGTCTGAGCAGAATCTGGCGTCTTGGTCGGCGTCGGCGTCGGTTCATTCCCGCCGCGGCCACAGCCCGCCAAGAGCAGCGCAGCCAACAGCAGCGCAGCGCCATGCTGCCAAATGCGTTCTTTCATGCGTGTGTCTATCCCTTTGATCTTTGGATCTCGCCCTTGATATCGCGCGGTGTGCCGTGCTGACGCGGCTATTTCGCCATGGCTTTGAGCGCCTGGTAGACGGGCAGCGGCGAATAATCGTTCCGCACGATCCCCCACTGCGCCTTTTCGGTGCCGTCGGCCACCACGCGGAAGTTGAGATTCCACAGGAAGGCCGGGCCGACCCAGCCCCAATCGCGCATCATGGTGTAGGCTTCTACCGTCCAGGCGGCCTGCTCGTCAAACGAATTGTCGTTAGCATAGGCATAGCGCGGGTCAAACGCACCGCCCGCGGCCCAGCCAAACTCGGTGGGCCAAATGCGCTTGCTGCCGTCGCCATAGACGTTCATGATGTTGCGATAGCCCTCCATGGTGCTGCGGAAGCTCCAGGAGTGATGCGGCGTGTCGCAGGCGCCGTTAAAGCTGTTGCCTGTCTGTTGAATCGTGGCGCAGGCCTGCTCCCAGCCGACGTTGGCAGGCACATTATAGCCGCTGGGGTGCGCGCCGATGCCATCGGCGTAATTCGCCAGACCATTTTGATACATGCCTTCGAGATAGGCAAAGTCGTCCACAGCGTAGGGCGGGTTCGAGCCGGCGGGCGTCAGCGCCCCGCTGATCACCAGCATCGACGGGCAGGCCGCCTTGATCGCCGCATAGGACGCGGCCAGCAGCCGCATATACTCGGCAGGGTCAAGCGGCTTATTGCCCCATTCATAGTGCAGGTTCTGCTCGTTCCAGATCTCAATCGCCTTGAGCGCGCTGTTGCAGAACTGGCCGGCCATGCCGCCCACAAAGGCCGCATAGGTCTGGGGATCGGCGGGCGGGCCGCCCACGTTGCCGTCAAAGCCCGGCTCGCGCGCCCACTCCGGCGCGTTGACCACGCTGAAGAGCACGTTGATGCCGCGGTTGCCCGCCTCGCTCACAATGCCGTGCAGGTCGCCAAAGCCCACTGCGCCCGGCTGCGGCTGAAAGAGCCGCCACTCAACCTGCTGTTTGACCCAGTTGAAGCCCATATCGTTGATGGCGCTCAGCGCGCTGCCCGTCTCGCCGGCCAGCATATGCGCCTGCACGCCATAGCCAAAGAAGCCGCCGCCCGCAGGCGGGGGCGCGGCCACCACTGGGGCGGCTGCCACCGGTGCGGCCGCAGCCGGCGCATCCGCCAATACAGCCGCTTCCGCCGCGGGGGGCTGGGGTAGTTCCTCTGGGGCCAGCACCGCCACGCGCTCCATCGGCCCGGCTGTACTGGTCAGCCCGGCAAAGAGCCAGCCCGGTTCAGACTGCCCGTCGACGCTGACCCGATACCACTGGCCGTCGCCGGTCTTGCCCGTGATCGCCAAGGGCGTGCCTGCGGCCACGCTGGTCAGAATGGCGAAATGGGTGCCCGGCCCGCCGCGCACATTCATGCGCGCCGGCTGCGGGTAGGCAGTCGGCACATCGGGTGTGGCGGCTGGGGTCGCGGCAGCAGTAGGGGCAGTCGTGACCACAAGCAGCGGCGCTGCACCCTCTTGCGCGCCCCCTTGCGCGCTGGCCGGGCGCGGCGTCGGCGTGGGCAGCAGCACCAAGGCCCCATCCTCGGCGTTTACCACAGGGGTGGCGGTGGCGGTAGGCGCGGCCGCGGTTGGATTGGCCGGCGGCGCGAGCAGCGCCACCGCCCCCATCGGCGCGGCCGGGCCATCGCCGTGGCGCATCCTATTGGGCGTGGCATTGGACGCAGCCGCCGGCGAGGTTGGCGCAGCGGACGGGGCCGCGCCGATCCGGACAAATTCAGCCGACGCCCAGCCCTGCGTCCCGCCCGACGCAATCTGATACCACGCGCCGTCGTCGCTGGCCGCCAACACCTGCACCTGTGCGCCTGGCTCCAGCCTGGCGACGATGGCGAAGGTCGTTCCTGGGCCACTGCGTACACGCAAAAGGCTGTCTTCGGCGGTCACCACCCCCGCAGCAGGCAGACTGCCCA
The DNA here is from genome assembly GCA_003577365.1 of Chloroflexota bacterium. Classification (GTDB taxonomy): domain Bacteria; phylum Chloroflexota; class Anaerolineae; order Caldilineales; family Caldilineaceae; genus QEUY01. Next base: position 2,965 of record QEUY01000125.1, read on the forward strand.
CCTGGGCGAACAACGGCTGCGCCGGCAGAGGGACTAACAACACCACGGCCATCGGCAAGACCAGCCAAAGGCCGACAAACAGCCGTGCATAAGTTCGGGCCATCGTAACCGGTTCTCCTGTCGATAAGCGTTCAAAGCCGGGCGCGCAAATCCGCCTGGCTGATCGAGAATGCAGAAAATAAGGCTATGGCAAACGCTAGGGCGACGATATCGTCGCCCTAGCGGCACAACCCCGTTCAGTTCATCATGGAGACATGCAGCGCGCTGCAAAGCATACGGCGTCTCGGAGGCCGCTACTTGGGCATATCCCGGAGTGCGGCGTAGGCCGGCAGCGGCTCCCAGCCAGGCCCGACGATCCCCCACTGCGCCTTTTCGGTGCCGTTCGCCACCACACGGAAGTTGAGGTTCCACAGGAAGGCCGGGCCGACCCAGCCCCACGAACGCATCATCTGATAGGCTTCCACCGTCCAAGCCGCCTGCTCCTCGAAGGAGTTGTCGTCGGCATACTTATAGGCCGGATGATAGGCGCCGCCCGCGGCCCAGCCAAACTCGGTCGGCCAGATCAGCTTGCCGGACGCGCCATAGACATTCATGATGTTGCGATAGCCCTCCATGGTGCTGCGGAAGCTCCAGGAGTGATGCGGCGAATCGCACGCGCCGTTGAAGCTGTTGCCGCTCTTTTGGATCGCTTCGCACGCGCCCTCCCAGGTCACAGAGGGGGGCACGTTGTAGCCGCTGGGGTGCGCGCCGATGCCGTCGGCGTAGTTGTTCAGCCCGGCCTGGAACATGCCTTCGAGATAGGCGAAGTCGTCCATGGCGTAAGGCGGGTTGTTGCCGGCGGGCGTCAGCGCCCCGCTGATCACATACATCGACGGGCAGGCCGCCTTGATCGCCGCATAGGCCGGGGCCAACAGCGCCACATACTCCGCTGGGTTGAGCGGCTTATTGCCCCATTCATAGTGCAGGTTCTGCTCGTTCCAGACCTCGATGGCCTTGAGCGAAGAGCCGCAATATTTGCCGGCCAGCGCGCCGGCAAAGGCCGCATAGGTGTTGGGGTCGGCAGGCGGGCCGCCCACGCTGGCGTCATGGCCGGCTTCGCGCGCCCAGGCCGGGGCATTGACCACGCTGAACAGCAGGCTGACGCCCGCGCCGTTGGCGGCGCCGATGATCCCATCCATCGAACCCCAGTCAATCGCACCCTGGCTGCCTTCAAAGACACGCCATTCGATCTGCTGCTTGACCCAGTTGAAGCCCATGCCGGTGGTCATCGCCATGACCTGGCCTGCCTGGTCGTTATGCACCATGTGCGCCTGGATGCCATAGCCGAAGCCGCCGCCACCGCTGGGCGGCGGGGCGGAGACCACGGGCGCGGCTGCATCACCACCGGCAGGAGCCGCGGCCGCAGCCGGCGCTTCGGGGATATCGGTCGCCACCGCCACGCTGGCGGTATCGCCAGATGCCGACACCAACTGGCCGATCACCCAGGCCTTCTGGCCGTTGTAGTCGATCTGCCACCAACTGCCGTCTTCGTTCTTGCCCGTGACGTCATAGCGGTTGCTGGGCGACAACTGGCCGAGCACCGGATAGTTTGTACCCGGCCCTTCGCGCAGGTTCACCACCTGCCCGCTGACCAGCGTCACGCGGTCGGTGGGCGCTTCAGGCGCAACCGGAGCCACTTCAGCAGGGGCCGCGGCAGGGGCCGTCCCTTGCACAGCCGCCGCCTGCGTCTCCGGGGCAGGCAGTTCTGCCGCACGCGCGCCCTCCTCCGCCTTGGCAGCGACCGGCGTGCTCTTCAGAGCAATCTTGGTGGTCTGCGGCGTGCCCAGCGCCTGGCCGGCGCTGTTCACCACCTGCGTGTCCACGCGCAGCTCCTGGCTGCCGCTAGGCGCGTTAACCACTACCTGCGGGCTATCCAACGGGCGCACTTCCTGGGCCACCATGTTGCCGTCGGGGCCGTAGACGCTGTAGACCACCGAAAGCTGGTTCGCCACGCCGTCGAGCGCGCCATTCTGCTGGAATTGCAGCAGCACATTCCAGATGCTGGGGTCGACATCGCCGCCAGCCGGCGTGTCCAAGGTGACGTTGCGCACGTTGTAACGCTGCAGCATCTGGAGCTTGTGGCTCACACTGCCCGCCGTCTCGATGTAGACCGTGCGCTCCAGCCCCTGGTCGTCCAAATAGTTGTAATGGTACATGCCGATCGACTCGTCCCAGTTGACCTGGCTCAAAAGCCGCGGGTTCTGGAGCGAGAGCGCAATCTGCTGGGCGTCTGCGCCCGGCTGGGCCGACACTTGTTGGAGCAGCGGGCGCAGCGCATCCTGATAGCCCTTGAGCAGCAGATAGTTGCCGCTGCGCTCCACCGACTGGCCGGGGAACTCGATCTGCAGCTTGCGGCGCTCGACCTGGTTGGTCGCCCAGCCCATGAGCGCATCCATCTCGCCGTTGGCCTGATAGGCGCGCGGGTCCACCGGCGCGGGCACAATCAGCCGGTCGACCACCGCGCCCAGCCCGTCCCAGTCATAGCCCAAGGTGTCCCAACTGTCCGCCGAGACCTGGCGCGGCGCTTCGACCCGCACGGCGAGCGTCTTGTTATTGGCGTGCAGCCGCTCGGCGAGCTTGGTCATGAGATGCACAAAATCGGCGCGCGCGCTGGGCACGGCATCCACACCGCGATAGTCGATCACCACCCCCGGATACCCGTTCTGGACGACCGTCTGCTCGACTGCGGCCAACTGGTTTTCCTGCAAGCCTGGGTCGAGGAGCAGGTTGTTGATCAGGTCGGTGCGGATCACATCGCCGCTCCAGTTGCGCACGACAGGCAGCGTATTGCCGCTGTTGACCGGGGCCGTCCCTTCCAGCGCGCCATCGCCGCGCAAGAACAACCCGGCCTTGGACTCGTTGGTCACCACGGCGTTTTGCGGCAGTTGGCCGTCCAACCCCAGGTCGGCGGTGACCGCAGGCACGGCGGGCGTGGTCTGCATCACCATAAAGCTGGTGGGGACAAAGTCCAGGCGCGCCTCGACAATGTCCTCGCCGGCCAAGACCGTGCTGGGCAGATGCGTCCAGGCGCTGCCGTCCCAGGTATAAAGCCCCAGAGTTTCATAGGGCAGGCTGTCATTGGGGATCGGGATCGACAGCACGGCCTGGCTTGGCTCAGTCCCCACCAGCTTGACGCTGTAGAAGGGGCTTTTGGGGATCAGATAATCAGGTACGCTGCTGGCCGCATCGTAGAGGTCTCGCCCTGCCTGGCCCTCGATAAAGCTGGCGCGCGGGGTACTTTCGACCGTCGCCATAAAGGTGGAGCGCACCCCCTCGGCGGGGAAGTTGATCATCGTCCCATCTGGATCGCTGACGGCGCCGCCTGCCGATGTAATGCGGGTGTAGGTAAACGCCTGTAGACGGTCTAGGAGGCTGATGGGCGGCAAGAGTAAGGCCAGGATCAACAGGGCGGGCAGCACCACCAGGGTGATGATCCACGCCGCAGGCCCTTCCATCGCTCGCCCCAGCCCGCCCCAGACCGAAGAACGGGTCCCATACCGGCTATTTTGCATTGGATGTCGACTCCTTGGAGATATCAGTTCTCCACCGCTATCACTGTGTACTGCGGTCAATCGATAAATTCGCCATCGATACTTTACCGATCAGTTCACCGATTCAGTTCACCGATCGATAGGATGGTAGCTACGATGGTAGCGCGGTGTACGATGGTAGCGTGTAGATAACTCGCTATGTTAGCATAGGGGGGTTTCCCCGCAAAAACGCTGCGTTGACGGGTGATTTCCCCCAGGGGTATGGACCCAACGGCCTGCGTCTGCCCTAACGGGGTGCTTCTATCAGTCTCGATTTTCACATCGGCCTCTTGAGCCTGCTATACTGCGCACATGCAACTCGAGTATCCGCGCCGCGCGCGCCGACGGCCCCAAGTCTGGCTGCAATTAACGCTATTGATCGGCTTTCTGTTCTGCCTGGTGCTGGGGGTAGGCGCGTTGGCTGCGCTGGTCGTGGTGCAGACGGAACCACCCGCCCAGAAAACCGGGTCTCCCCTTGCCGCATTCCCGCGCAGCCAGATTGTGCCACAACATGCCCTCATGCAGCTAACAGGCGATCCCGCCGATGCGTTGGCCTATCAGGCCCTGGCCGCAGGCGAACTCGACCTGGCCTATACGATTGCGTTGTTCACCCCCGAACTCAGCGACATGCGGCGGCTGACACTCTGGATCCAGCTTGGCACGCGCTATCTCGACGCTAAACGGCCCGGCGACGCCACCCAAGCCTATCTCTTGGCACGCAGCACCGCCATCCTGGGCCGCAATTTGACGATCCTAGAGCGCAGCCAGGCGCTGCTGCAGATCACCAACGGGCTGTTGGATGCCGAAGCCCAGGCCGCCGCGCTCGACAGCGCCGTGCAGGCCAAACGCTTGGCCGCCCAAACCCCCGACCTGCTGCCGGCCCAGCGCAGCCAAATCTTTGAAACCCTGCGCACGCCGGCCCAGCGCCTGGGCGACTCCGCCTTTGAGCAAGAGATCTATGACCTGGCGCGCAACCCCTATCTGTCGCCACAGGCGCAGGTCCTCGCCAGCCGCTGGATCAGTTTGACCGAAGCCGTGGCCTCCGACCCCGCAGTCGACGCCGCGCTGACGACCCGCCGCCAGGCGGCGCGCGTCTTGGCCGACCGCATCATCCTGACCGGCGGCATCGACATCGACCCCGAACGGCAGACGCTCGCCAGTGCGCTGGTGGCCGAAGACGCGGCCCGCGCTGCGGCCTATCAGCGTGCGCTGTCGGCTGGTCTCTCACTGCCGCAGCAGTTCTATCTGCTGCAAGAGCGCCGCGCCTGGCTTGCCCTCAAGAGCCGCATCGCCCTGGGCGGCTTTGGCATGGCGCTCGTCCCTGAATGGGAACAAAACGCCCCCGCCATTGTGCAAGAGCTGGGCGGCGTGACCAACAACACCGTCTCGGTGGTCGAAGCCATCATCGGCACGTTGGCCGACCCCGTAGCGCAGGCCATGCTGCGGGTCGAGGCGCTCACTTGGCTGGCGCAGCAACTGGAATTGGGGATGCTGCCCAATGTCACCCCGACCCAGCTCAGCGACCAACTGCGCGTCGCCCAAGCCGAATTGACCCGGCTCGGCGCGCCGCTGGCGCTGCCCGTCGCCTATGACCGTGACGCCTCGCCGCCCGGCTTTCGCTATGTCGCACCGGAAGCCATCCAGTAGAGAAGGCTTCAAGAGCAGACGCTTTCATAGACATACGCTGCATCTCACCCAAACGATGCTCACTGACAACGCTCGCCGTCAACGCTCGCCGTCAACGCTCGACGGATTCACCCCATTTGTCCATGAGTGAACTCGACCAACTGGAAACCTTGCGCCGAGGCGACAGCACAGGCCGCTTGGCGCGCGCGGCACAGACCGCCC
>QEUY01000126.1 GCA_003577365.1 Chloroflexota bacterium
GACGCAAGCGTTGCAGGCCTGGCGCGACATGCTGGGCTGGTTTGCGGCGCATGTCTAGACAGGATGTCATAGAGTCAGGTAGGTATCTCGAAGGGCTGCGCACGCCGCGCAGTAAAGTACAACGAGATCAGGCTTGCGTCCAGGGTAGAGCCGCATGTCGCCGTGGAAACGGCCGCCCCCTTCTTGAGGAAGTAGCTGACGCCTGGCGTCTGGCCGATATGCCAGCCCGGCCTCATGGACACAGAACTGCCGGCGCGGTCACGCTGCTGGGCCGGCAAGTCTGTCGCTCATGGCCCTTTACCCGTCCGTTCTCCCTTTATATTCGTCGCCGGAAGAGCCTGGCAAGCACCCAGCCCGCCACGAAGCCACCCACATGCGCCCAATAGGCGATGCCCCCACTTTCGCCACTGGCCGCAGCCAATGACCCTAGGCCGCTGAAGAACTGGAGCACAAACCAGAGCGCAATATAGATAAAGGCCGACGCTCGCCCGATCTGGACAAAGGGGCCAAAGAACATAAACATCCGCACCATGCCTCGCGGAAAAAGCACGATATAGCCGCCCAATACACCGGCAATCGCGCCGCTGGCCCCCACGCTGGGAATGGGTGACGATGGATCGATAAGGATTTGGAGACCACTCGCCAGCAGGCCGGTCACCAGGTAAAACCCTAGATAGCGACCGGCGCCCATCCGGTCCTCCACGTTGTCGCCAAAGATCAGCAGATAGAGCATGTTGCCCAGGAGATGGAGCCAACTTCCATGGAGAAACATCGACGTCACCAGGGTGTACAACCGCTCGCCGCTGCTGATGGCTTGCGGAATGGCGCCGTAGCGCAGGATGAAGCTGTTGAGACCCGCTTCTCCCCCGCCGGCTAGGATCATCCATTCGTAGAAAAAGACCAGCCCATTGAGAATGACAAGCGTCACCGTCATGGCGGGAAAGCGCCGCCGCGCCGGGTGTTCGTCGGTTCCGATAGGAATGAACATGAGCCTACTCCTGCGCTGTGAGCGGATACCTACACGGCTTGGGAATGCGCCTGCCTGTTAGCGGCGACACTAGCGAAACGCGTCCATATGCGCCGGGCGTTGGATAGCGGTGGCGGGCGCGGGCGGCAACGGCGGCGGGGCGTAGCCACGGATCACGACCACAGGCCGGCCCTCGTCGCTCTGCCCCATGAGCAGGCTGGCCGCGCCCGCCAACTCGTCGGCGATGCACTCCTCGCTGCTCATCAATTCATAGCCAAAGAGGTCGTGCAGCCCGCGCTGGTTCCAGATCGGCGGCAGCCCGGCGCAGCCGATGGCGACCCCGGTCGTGCCGATGCGCCAGGCGCGGCCATGGCTGTCGTTGATGATCACCCCCGGCTCCACGCCGGTCAACTCGCCCAGCCGCGCCCGCAGCCGCGCGGCGCTGGCGTCGGCATCCTGCGGCAGCAGCGCGATCAACTCCTCCTCGCCCGGCGCGACGTTGCTGCGATCCACCCCCGCGTTGGCGCAGACCCAGCCGTTGCGCTGCTCCACCACCAACAGCCCCTTGCGCGCGCGGATGATGGCGCGGCTGTCGTCCAGGATCGCCTGCACATGGCGCGGATCTTTGTCCACCAAGTGGGCCAGTTCCTCGGCCTGAGCGCCGGGCGTCACCTCGCTCAATTTGACCAGCCGCCCTTCGGCCTTGCTCACGATCTTTTGGGCCAGCACCAGGATGTCGCCCGGCTGCAAGCGTTCCCCCTGCGCCGCCAGATGCGCCACGATCAGCGCGGCCAGGTCGTCGCCGGGGTGGATCAGCGGCAGGTGCTGCACGGGGAAGAGCGTCATGGCGCACATAGCACAAAATCTCTCTAGCGGATGCAAAATCGGCGGATGATGGGTGATGCTTGTTGTTCACTGACTAACGGCGGCGACGGCGCGGCGGCGGGGCGGGCCTGTTGACCGGCGGCAGCGCCGTGCGCAGAAACGCCAAGACTGCTTCAAGGACGCCGCCGCCGACGGCGAGCGACTTGTCGGAGGCTGTGAAGCAGTAGGCAGGCCGGGCGCGCGGGTCCAGATCGCCGATCTTCATGCCGCTGTGGACATAGACCGTGGGATGCACCAGCCCGCGCAGCACACCGGCAAAGGGCGCCACCACCGGCCGCCTCCCCTCGGCGCTGCGCACAGTCGCGATGATCGCGCCTGAGGGCACACGGTCGCCGATGGCATAGTGGGCCAGGACATAGCCATCCTGCGGGGCGCGCAGCACGCGGCTCAAATTGGGCGGCACGCCGGGCAGCGCGCCCGGTTGGCCGGTGTCGGGTTCGGCGCTGCCCTGGTGGATGGCGCGGCCCAGGTTATGGCCGCGGTTGGTTTCAATCACCACATGGCAATCTTGGCCCGCGTTGAACCCCGGCCCCAGCGCCACCACCAAGCGCGCGTCGTGGATGCGCGTGCCCAGGTTGCGTTTGGCCATGATCGCATCGACCACGACGACCGGCTTCGCCACGGCGCGCACCTGAGCTTCCGGGTCGACCAGCACAGGGATCGCGCCGGCTGCCCAGGCGCTTTTGATCTCGGCGGGCAGACAGCGCCGCCCGCACACCTCTTCGACCATCGTCTGCCCGGCAAAGACCGCCTCGGCAAAGGCCACGCTGCGCCGCACCGTCAGCGGGTGCTCTAGCTCGGTCATGAGCACAGGAAAGCCGCTGCGATGCAGGCGCAGCGCCACCCCGCTGGCGAGGTCGCCTGCGCCTTTGATGAGGACGGGCACATGCTGGAACATATGCTCCAGTGTAACTCAGGTCGAGGCGGGAATAAAGCGGTAGCCCTGGCCGCGTTCGTTTTCAATCGTGCCGATGGGCGGGGAGACCTGCGCCAGTTCGAGCCGCAGCCGCCGGATCGCCTCCTGCACGCGGCGCGGCGAGGCGTCGGGCCGCTTCCAAACGTCGGCCAGCAACTGCTCCGGGGTGATGACGGCGTGGCTGTGGCTTTGGAAATAGCGCAGCAGCGCGCTTTCGGTCTTGGTCAACTGCGCGTACAGGGCGTCGTGGGCCAGCGGCGTGGGCGCAGCCTGCGTGCGCGCCGCCAGCGCCGCAGCCCGCGCCAGCCGGTTCGCCAAAAATTCGCCAAAAAGCGGCGAAAACAGCCGGTAGCTCTGCTGGTTGTAGATCACCATGCTCTGATTGATCAGCCAGTTGAGGGTCGAGATCTGGTTGCGTTCGACCTGGTCGACGCGCAGTTTGCCCGCCACCAGCCGCTCGACCACGCCCATCAGCCGCGCCGGGTCGATCCGCCGCGGCGGGTTGTGGAGCGTGCGCCAAAAAGTGACAAAGAGCAGCCGGCCATGTTCGGCCAGACGCAGCCGCACCAACGGCAGCTCCTCGGCACAGATGCGCCCGTCGGGGCCTAACATCCCCTGGACCTCAGAGAGGATGTCGTCCAGCCGGTAGAGCAGATAGGGGTGGTTGCCGGTCCACTGCAAGAGCGGCTCCTCGATCTGGGTCATGGCGGGAAAACGGGCGCGATAGGCGGCCAGCCACTGCCGCGCCGCCTCGGTTTCCAGCAGCCCCACAAAAAGCTGGGTCATCACATTGAAGAGCGGCGACGCGGCCAGGTCGCGGTCGAGGTCATGCAGCGGCTGTTCCGTGGCGATCACCAAGCCTACCTCGCGCGCCAGCGGGCGCAGCGCGTCGACCGTCTCGGGCGTGAGCAGTTCCTGTTCCAGCAGGATGTCGAAGTTGTCGAGCAGCAGCACCAGCCGGTAGCCCAGTCGGCTGAGCCGGCGGCCTACCTGCCCGATGCGCCGCCCCGGCTCACCCTCCGGCTCGCCGGCCAGGTCAATCGTCGCCTGGGCCAAGAGATCGGCCAGGCGACCGGCGATGTGGCCCAGCAGATCGCCGCGCGCCTCATGCCAATCGCAGTCGACCAACAGCACCAGCACGCGTTCAGCCTCGCGAAACGGCAGGGGCCGCCAGTCCGCCAGTTCGGCGCTGCGCAGCGGGCCTTGGGGCGAGGCCAGATGCGCCAGCAGCCGGCTCTTACCCGCCAGCTTGGAGCCGACAAGCGAGACGCTGGCGGGCTGCGGCACAGCCAAGACACCCGCCACGATCTCGCGCATCAGCCGTTCCCGGCCAAAAAACTGGTCCTTGACGCGTTCCACACGCTCCTTCCTTCCCGCCGTCATCTGGTCCAACTGCCGCGCTGCCCTGGCTGTCGCAGCGTCCCGCTGCCGCGCCGCATCACGCAGAGGATAGAGCCTGTCTCTGGGTGAAAAGAATTATACACAAAATTATGTATTCTTGCTGCCCGCAACCGCTAATAAGGCCACAAAATATCCACAATGTTTATGCATTGACAGCCACGACAGTGTGTGTTATCATGGGGTTGTTGTGCAATATACACAACTGCACATAATATACACCACAACGGTGTGCGGCGCAAGTCATGCGCCAAGCAATCGCTTAAGGAGGTTTAGTTTATGTATCCATTTGACATCAGCGCGGGGGTAGACCGCTACAACGAAATGCTGCGCGCAGCCGAGGAATATCGCCGTGCGGCGCGCTTTGGCACACCCGCCGAATCCCTGTTCAGCCGTATCGCCAAGCTGTTTACACGCCCCAATCAGCCGGCGCCGGCTGTGCAGGCTGCGCCGATCAATGGTCGCCCGGCGGCTTCGGCCCGCTGACGCAGCCCAGGTCGGCCCATCTGGTTTGGCCTTTGAGCCGGCCAGTTGCGTGAAGACAACGCTATGCTGACCCATCTTAGCATCGCCGCTAATCGATCAGGCCGGTTGTCGATGACGACAGCCGGCCTGCTGTTTTGGGCGGTGCGCCGGCCAGTTCACTGGGCGGCGTGTTCAGCGCGTGCCGCTGCGTGTTACCTGGTCGCGCAGTTTGCGCAGGCGCGCCTGCGCCTCCCGGCGCGCTTCGGCATAGGCCGCGGGCGAGGCTGTCCCCAGCCGCAGCACGTCGAGGAGCACCGCTTCCGCCGCCACATATTCATAGCCGATATCCGCCACTTCGGCGGCGATCTCCACCGGGATGGTCGTGACGCCGTTACCGTCGCCATGCAGCAGGTCGTCAGGATAGACGGTGAGGCCGCCGACATGCACCGGCACATGGAGCTGCACAAGATGGTTATAGCCGTGCGAGCAGCACACGCCGCCGCTGAAGACCGGGAAGCTCAGGGCGCGCACCTGCGCCAAGTCGCGCCCCGTGCCGCTGGTGATCAGCCCCACCGCGCCGAAGGTCTGGTAGGTGGTACACATGACCTCGCCAAAGGTCGCCGCCGCCGACGGGTCATCCAGGTCTTGAAAGACGACCACCGGCGGGCCGGACAGCTCCGCAAAACGTTCGATCTGTTGTTGGATATCGGCGGGGCTTGCGCCTGGCCGCGGGGGTGCGGAGGCGCGCAGCGTGGCGGTCGCGGCAAAGCCGACCATCGCCGGCAGTTCCGGGAAAGCCGCCGTAATGCGCTGATCCATATAGCCTGCCGAGCGCGGGCGCACCTCAAACAGTTCGACGATGTTGCAGATCGTCGCCGTATCAAAGGTGCGCAGCTTTTCGAGGAGTTCCAAAGTAACGGCCGTCATCATGCCTCCTAGTCGCTGGGTCTGGTCAGTTCACCCCCATTGTAGGCCATCACCACGTCACAAAAAGTAAGGTGTCTACACCTCTGATCGCCCTGGTGATCGCCCTGGTGATCGCTCTGGCGTGAACAGGATGAAAACGCGCTGCCAACGCAGGCGGCGCTATTCTGGATCGGCCCTGCAAAACTAAGCTTACGGCAGGCGGATGCTCGGCAGAGGGCCATAGTCACGATCTAGAGGGAGCATGTCATGATCCGCACCTCTCTTCGCCCCTACTATGTGCTGGGCAGCCTGCTCGCCCTGTCACTGGCGATGGCAAGCGCGCTGGGCCTGATGCAGCCCGCGATCTACCGTCCGTTTATGGGCGATGCGTTGTTGATCGGTCTGCCGGTGCAGGATGCGGTGTCGCTGGTGGTGGCGCTGGGCCTGATCGCGGCGATGGTCGCCGCCGCGCGCGGCTCGCTGCGCGCCCTGGTGATCTGGGCCGGGCTGCTGGTCTACTGCGCCTATTACGATGCGTTCTATGTGTTTGACCCGGCCTACACGCCCGTCTATCCGCTCTACCTGGCGATCCTAGGGCTGGCCGTCTATTCGCTGGCGGGGCTGCTGGCCGGCGTGGACCGGGCGCGCTTTGCCGCCCAGGTCGACGCCCGGATGCCCGCCCGCTGGATCGCCGTCGTGCTGGGCATGGCGCTGCTCTTTATCCCGATCTGGGGCAGCAAGATCGCTGCCGGGATCGCCGCCCAACAGCCGGATGAGGCCCACCTGGTCTACACGCTCGACCTGGCCTTGATGATCCCGGCCATGGCCTTTACCGCGGTGCAGGTCTGGCGGCGGCAGCCGGTGGGCTATCTCTTCAGCGGCGTGCTGCTGGTCAAGGCGGCGCTTTCCGGCATCCTCCTCACCGCCGGATCGCTGCGCCAGATGGCGCTGGGGGTGGCCGTGCCGGGGGCCGAACTGGGGATGTATCTCTTCCTGGCCGTGCCGGGGCTGCTGGGGCTGGCGTTCTATCTGCGCCATCTGCATGAGCCGGAGCCGGCTCGCCCGCGCCCGCATCACCACGCCATCCGCTAGATGGGCCGCGCGCGACGTCGCACGATGAGCGTCGCGCGGTTCCGCCAGTGTGCAGGGCACGCGCAAAAGGAGCGATTGGATGCGATTGCTGCTCTATCTGGTTGCCCTTGGCCTGGCGATCCATGGGCTGATCCACTTGATGGGGTTTGTCGCCTATTGGCCGCTGGGGAAGCTGGCGGAACTACCCTATAAGACCACGCTGCTCGAGGGCCGCTGGGCGGTGGGCCATACGGGGATGCGGCTCTTCAGCCTGCTGTGGTTGGCCGCGGCCGCGGGGTTTGTGCTGGCCGCGCTGGGGCTGCTCCTCAGTTGGGACGGTTGGCAGGCGCTGCTGCTCGCCACGACGCTGCTCTCGCTGCTGGTAACTGTGTTGGATTGGGCCGCGGCCTACCGCGGCGCGATGATCGACGTGACGATCTTGGCCGCGCTGGTTATTTGGCCGCGCCTGGCCGCCTGGTTTGGAGGCTAAACGTATGAGGATTCAAGCAATGATGACCGCATTGAAATGGATCGGAGTGGCGCTTTTGGCCGTTCTGGCCGTGGCGGGGATCGTCTTGGCAGGGGGTATGGCCGCGTTTGACCGGCGCATCCAGACCGAGGTGCGCGCCTTGTTATCAGCGCCGCCGCCGGCAGACCTGCCCGTCATCACGGCAGAGATGCTGGCCGGCCTGCCCGCGCCGATCCAGCGCCACCTCACTTATGCGGGCGTGGTCGGCCAGCCGGTGGTGCACAGCGTGCGGCTCAAGCAAACGGGGCGCTTTCGCACCGGCGTCGACCAAGCGTGGATGGACTATCGCGCCGAGCAGTATTACACCGTGGATCAACCAGGCTTTATCTGGGATGCGACCTTTGCCCAGGCCGGCGTGCCTTTCCTCAAGGTGCGCGACCGCTATGTGCAGGGCAAAGGCAGCATTCTCGGCAAGCTGGGCGGGCTGTTGACCATCGCCGAGGCCCAGGGGGATGACCTTGATCAGGGGGCGATGCTGCGCTATCTCAATGAGATGATGTGGTTTCCTCAAGCCTACCTGGGCGACAACATCACCTTTACGCCGGTGGACGACGGCTCAGCGCAGGTCACCTTGACCGACCAGGGCAAGAGCGTGACGGCCACGCTCTACATCGACGCCGAGGGCAAGATGACCGACTTTGTGGCCGAGCGCTATTTCGAAGCGGGCGACGCCTACTATCCCTGGTCTACGCCTATCTTCGCATACGGCGAGTTCAACGGGCTGCGCCTGCCCAGCCGCGGGCAGGGCGTCTGGAAGCTGCCGGACGGCGATTTCGCCTATATCGATCTGGTCATCCCTGAACTGGAGTACAACATCCGCGCCCCCTTCGGCGCGGAATGAACGTCGAATTGCCTGGGTGGCGTGAAAACGGGTACACTATAGGAGCCTACTTCCCACCCCACCCAAGACAAGAGGGAGCGCCATGGAGCCACAAGGCCACCCGCACATCGATCCTCGCCAGCCGCGGCAGGGGTCCCAACCTGGGACAAACCCGCCTGTCTTTGCCTGGAAACCCAGCCCCGACCAGACGGCTTTCCGGCTGCTCATCGCATGCGATGCAGGCTTTACGCAGGTGGTGACAGACCTGCCAGACCTGACCGAACCGGTCTATCTGCCCGAAAAGGCCTTTGCGCCGGGCCGCTACTTCTGGCGCTGGGAGTCCGGCGGCGAGCAGTCGGAGCCGTTCACC